>CAYQNP010000147.1:0-29421 GCA_964418785.1 uncultured Spirochaetia bacterium
CCGAGCCAACAGTATAATTTAGAGGAAGCGATAAAGTTAATTTAACATCAAGAATTGTTACTAAAGGAAAAAGTGAAGGATTTCTAAAAATCTTTTTTCTTTTATCATTTGAATCTTTTACAATAAACTCATTATTTAAAGCCTGTAAAACTCCGGGAATAGTAGGAATAGTGATAACAGGCACACTCTCATTAGAACCGAGCCTTCCGTTCAAATAATCAACTAATTCTCCTTCGTTTCTGGCAAGATATGCCGCTGCTTTTGCTGCATTGATTGCACTGGAACTTCCTACTGCAAGCACTAATTTTGTATGAGAATGCCGAACTAAATGCCCTAATTCATCTATACTTGCAGGATCCGGATCCCTTTTTATATCATCTAATATTATGTACTCTACTTCACTATTTTCCAATAATGATTCAACTTTTTGAAGTAAGCCTATTTTTCTGGTTAATGCCCCGTTTGTAATTATTACTACTTTATCCGTTACACTCTTACAAATATCACCTATTCTATTTGTACTGTCAGGACCAATGTATGTTTTCGTCGGGAAAGTAAGCTCTATTGAATTTGATAATATCATCTACTTTAAAACATTACGAATTTTATCCCAGAGATTTTAATATCTTGTCGCCTATTTGAAACTTCTCACTTAATCTTTCTGATAACTTTTCTATAGCAGCATCATTAACTAATTCGCCTTTCATTAATTTCTCTTTTGCCATTGCTACTTTGTCTGCTCTAACATCAGAACTGTTCTTAACTATTTCAACATATTTTTGTACTTCTGCTGCACGTTGAGATTCTTCAGATATTTGTATTCTGTCAGTTCTTTCAGCTTTTCCTATATTCTCGCTCTTTTTTACCTTATTTGTTTTAAATATTTCTCTTATTTTACTAATTCCTGTTATACTGCTTATATCCATAATCTTTTACCTTCCTTTCTTTTTATTTATCGACAAATTTCTAATTTTCCTTTAACATAAATTTAAGTTATCTCTTTATTAAAGATAACTACATATTCTCCTTTTAATTTATTATCGGCAAATTTCTCTAAAACATTATCTATATTATCAATAATAATACTTTCAAAATACTTTGTCAACTCTTTAAATAAAAAAATTTTTATATTTCCGAAATGTTCTCTTATTAATTTTAAAAGTTTAACTATTCTATACGGAGATTCATATAAAATAATATTTCCTTCATAATTCTCTATTTTTCTGAACAGTTTTCGTATTTTTTGATTACTTTTAGGAAGAAACCCTATAAAAACAGATATATTATCGGCTATTCCGGATATAGAAAGAGCAGCTGTAAGTGCTGACGGGCCCGGGACTGATAATACTTTTATATCTCTATCATGACACTCTTTTACCAGTGAATTTCCGGGATCAGATATACAGGGCGTCCCATTCTCGCTTATTAATGCTATCTTTAATCCTTTCTGCAGATCTTTTAACACCTTATCCTTCTTTTTCCATTCATTACCAACAAAATAACTTTCTATATGCTTCTTTATATTATAATGGTTTAATAATTTTAATGCTGTTCTCGTGTCTTCTGCCAGAATATAATCTACTGATTCTAAAATCTCTATTGCCCGAAATGTTATATCTTTTATATTTCCTATTGGTGTGGAGACAATATATAATATCCCTTCTTCTGAATGTATGTCGTCTCTCATTTAATAATCTTTACTCTGATCTATATCTCTTTTGTAAACATTATTGGTGATGAGTTCTACTTTTATATTCTTTGTGTCAACCCCTGCAAGTTCAGTTATATCATTTATTATGTCTTTATTATGCGGAATTTTGAAAAAAGTAAAAAATGCTATTATTTTATCGATCTCTTCTTCATTTAAATCTATTTTAGATAAATCTTCATCTTTATAAACAAGAGAATTTCTCGGATACAGTCTGCCTACAACTATTCCTTCTTTTGTAAAAATTGTTAAATATTTTACTCTGTCAAAATTTTTTTCTGTCTTTTCATACTTTTCAAGTTCAGTTTCATTATGCAGCATATCAAATTTAAAACTATAACCGTATTTCTGTAAAATCTTATCAATTTCTACTGCGTTTATCTTCACCAATAAAACCTCAATTTACCAAATAAATATATATTATTTATCGGCTGATAAGCATAAAAAGTTTATTTTTTTCTTTTACCGTTTACATGTATTAATTTTTCCAGATAAAGATATCTTTTAATCTTTCGAGTAGAAGTTTTCTGAAGTTCCTCAGGATGAATTTTAAAATCTCTTATCTTTTTGTAATCCGGTATTCTGGAATTAACTTTTTTAACTTCTTTGTATATAAGGGCTTCTATTTTATCCTCTGTATCAAATTTCTGACCTGTTTGTCTTCCGTGCTCATATATAACTTCATAATCAGGGACTATCAGTGCTGCTACATTTTCCCCTCTGTTTTTCTCTGAAACAGGAATACCGTAAACCATAGATTCAAGTATAAACGGAGAAGCATTTAATTTTTTTTCTAATTCTTCAGGAAAAACATTTTTCCCGCCGGTTGTTACAATAAGATTCTTTTTCCTGCCTGTAATATAAATAAAACCTATCTTTTTATCCCTGTATCCTATATCACCGGTATAAAGCCATCCGTTTTTAATAACTTCTTTTGTTGCTTTCTTGTTTTTATAATACCCTTTCATTACTATAGGACCTTTTACAAGTATTTCTCCATTTCCATTCTCATCAGGATTATCTATTTTTACTTCAACACCGGGAATAGGGAGACCTACTGAATAATAATCCATATACTGAAGAGTACTAACAGATACAACAGGTGACGTTTCGGTTAATCCGTAACCCTGTAAAATAGTTATTCCTAAATCATCAAATCCTTCTGCAACAAGCGGATGTAATGGTCCGCCGCCGCTTACAAAAAACCTTATAGTATTTAACCCTGCTTTTTCTCTTAATCCTGCAAAAACTTTTTTCCCTATCTTTTTATTGGATAATTTTCTTACTGCTTTTACAACTCCTTTACTTGAATAAAAAAGCATCTTTACAAAAAACGGTTTTTCTTTTACTGCTTTTAATATGCCGGCATATAATTTTTCATAAAGTAAAGGAACTCCAAGCATTAATGTAACACCTGTCTCTTTTATATTAGCAAGTATGTTTGTAGAACGCAAACTTTCTGCATAAGTGATTGTAGAACCATTATAAATAGGGAGTAAAAACCCGGCTGTACACTCAAAAGAATGATGTATAGGCAATATTGAAAGCATTACATCTGTAGGTCCGACAGGCAATATCTGACTGGAAGCCTCAAAATCATGAACAATGTTAGTATTTGTCAGCATTACGCCTTTTGATACACCGGTAGTTCCAGAAGTGTATAGTATCTCTAAAACATCATTGGGCTTAACTTTTGGCAATATAACTTTTTTTCTCTTTTTGCCTTTTGCAATCATATCTTTCAGCAAAACAACATTTTTATCTTTTGTTACACAATCAAAACATATAATTCTTTTCAAAGATTTTACGGATTTAAAAACTTCAAGAAGATTAGGCAGATATTTTTTTGATGTAAAAACAAATTTTGAACTTGAATGATTTAAAATATATTCAAGCTCTGCCGGACCCAGCTGAGCATCAAGCGGAACTATTATTCCGCCTGCTCTTGAAATTGCAACATAAGCCTCGCCCCATTCTGGCCTATTCTCACTGTATATCCCTACTCGTTCTTTGGGAAGCAGGAACATTAATCTTAATCCCTTGGATATATTAACTACATCATCCCAGAACTCTGCATAAGTAAATTTTGTATAATGTTTTTCGTCAAATTTTTTCTGCATTATAACTTTATCACTGTATTGCTTACAACTGTTTTCAACCATTTCTACAACTGTTTTATACCCCTTCCTGCCCCTAATTATGTAATCTTTTTCCTGTAACATACCTGCACCTCCTGTTTATTTCTTTCCATCCTGTTTTTTCAATTTTTCATATACAGAATCAAATGATTCTGAGATTACTTTAATTTTACCTATAACCGGCATAAAATTATTATCGCCGGACCATCGAGGTACAATATGTAAATGCACATGTTCGTCAATCCCTGCTCCTGCTATCCTTCCTATATTTATTCCTATATTAAAACCCTCTGCTTTCATAATCTTTTTCATCTTTTTAACATATTCCTGAACTGTTTCCATCATCTCTGTTAAGGTGTCTGTATCTATGTCTTCAATTTTACCAGTGTGCTTATACGGAATAATCATTAAATGTCCGTTATTATAAGGATATTTATTTAACATAACAAAACAATGCTTTTTTCGTTCCAACACCATATTTTTTTTATCGTTTTTACTTTTTACTGCTTTGCAGAAAATACAGCCTTTACTCTTTTTCCCTAAAATATATTTTATTCTCCACGGTGCCCATAAAATATCTGTTTTCATATATACCCCTTTAATCTAATTATATTTATAATAATCTTTACCAGTATTTTTTATTGCTGAATTTAAAATATTTTCCGCTATTTTATTTGCTTTTTTAAATAAATCTGCTTCATTTACAGTAACTAATTTACCGTTTCTGACAACAATTTTTCCGTTTACAACAGTATATTCTGCAATTTGGGTGTCTCCGGAAAAAAGTATTGCTGCAACAGGATCAGATAAAGAGCCTGCATATCCTAACTTATTCAGATTAAAAACAGCAATATCAGCAGCTTTGCCGGGTTCTATTGCACCTATCTCATTCCATCCTAAAATAGAAGCTCCCTGCTGAGTCGCCATATTATATACTTTCGCTGCAGTCATTGATTTTACACCTGTTTTAATTCTATGCACAAATAACGCATTTCTCATTTCTAATAACATATTAGAAGAATCATTCGATGCACTTCCGTCTACTGCAATGCCTACCCTTACACCGGCATCCAGCATATCAGATACAGGTGCTATACCTGAGCCTAATCTTAAATTTGATGTCGGACAATGTGCAACTCCTGTATCTGTTTCTGCCATTAACTTAATTTCGTCCTTATTCAGATAAACACAATGCGCATACCAGAAATTCTCTCCAAGCCAATCTACCTCTTCCATTAAAGCAATAGGCCTTTTCCCGTAATTTTCAATACAGAAATGTTCTTCATCTAAAGTTTCTGCTATATGTGTATGCGCTTTTACATTATACTTCCGGGCCATAGATGCTGTCTCTTTCATTAGTTCTTTTGTAACTGAAAAAGGTGAACATGGTGCAAGCGCTACCTTTGTCATTGAAAATTTTTCTGTGTTATGATATTCTTTAATAAGCCGTTCACTATCTTTTAATATTTCATCTTCAGTCTGAACAACATCATCCGGAGGCAAACCGCCTTTTGATCTGCCAAGAGACATACTCCCCCTTACAGCTAAAAATCGTATTCCTAATTCTCTTGCTGCCTGAATTTCCAGATCTATCAGTTCTTTTGAAATTTTTGAGGGAAACAAATAAAGATGATCAGATGTTGTTGTACAACCGGTTAATAATAATTCCCCCATTGCTATAAGCGCAGATATGTAAAAACCTTCTTCCGGAATCTCACGCCATACTTCATATAAATTTGTAAGCCATTTAAACAGTTCTTCATCCTGTACAAGCGGAATATTCCTTGTTAATGTCTGAAAAAAATGATGATGAGTGTTTACAAAACCCGGCAAAACAACCATCCCTTCTGCATCTATTATCTCATCTGCTTTTTGATTAAGATTTTTGCCTACAGCTTTTATCTCATTCCCTTCTATATATATATCTGTGTTTTCTTTAATTTCATATGAATCTTTAAAAAAAGAGGCTGTAGTTCCGTTTTTTATCAAAATAGATCCCATATTAAAGCTCCTTTTTTGCAGAAAATATACCGTTAACTTATTCTAAAATATTTTAATATGTTTATACCAAAAGTCAAGCGAAAAATAGGTTGCAAATCGGGGACGGTGCGTCTTTTTATAATAATTATATAGAGAAAGTTAATAAAGTTATGCACCGTCCCTCTTATTTAGTTTCTCTTATTTAGTTTGACTTTTGAATAAAATTATATACTTTATTGGTATGAATAAATATTCCAGAGCAATTATTAATTTAAAAAATCTTAAAAATAACATAAAAACCATAAAAAATTTAGCCGGGAACGATAAAAAAATATTAATCCCTGTTAAATGTAATGCTTATGGCCTGGGTATGACACAGATATCTGCTTATTTGCAAAAGTATAAACTTGCAGACTATCTCGGCGTTGCTTACCCTTTTGAAGGTATTGAATTAAGAAAAAATAATATTAAACTCCCAATCCTGATTTTCGGCTCTATAATATTTAAACACGATTATGATAATATTATTAAGTATAACCTTACCCCAACTGTTTCTGATTTAAAAACAGCAGAAAACCTGAATCTTACAGGAAAAAAACATAAGAAAAAAATTAAGATTCATATTAACATAGACACAGGTATGGGAAGAATAGGCTTAAATTATGAAACAGCCGTTAAAACCATTCTCACAATCAATAAAATGTCAAATCTTATTATTGAAGGCATATATTCACACCTCTCATCAGCAGATGAAACAGATAAAAAATTTACATTAAAACAGATAAATACCTTTACGTCCATAATAAAAGAGTTAAAAAACAACAAACTCGAACCAGAATATACACATTTATTAAACAGTGCAGGGATTATAAATTTCAAGAAAACCGAGTTTAATATGATACGCCCGGGTATAATGTTCTATGGTTATTATCCCGATAATAAAATAAGAAAAAATATTAATTTAAAACAGGGTTTAAGTTTGTTTAGCAGAATAATTTTTGTAAAACAGAGTAAAAAAGGAACCCCTATAAGTTATGGACATACATATTTTACCAGGTCTAAAGAACAGATAGCCACTGTAGGAATAGGTTATGGAGACGGTATTAATCGGTTATTGTCAAATAGTTCTTATTTTTATTTTAACGGGTTAAAATGTAAAATAAGAGGAAGAGTATGTATGGATCAGATAATGATAAATATACCGTCAAAGGAAAAAGCAAAAATTGGTGATGAAGTGCTTATTTTTGGAGAAGCGGAAAAAAGCAGCATCCGACTTGAAAAACTTGCTGAAAAATTACATACAATTCCATACGAAATTTTATGTAATCTGGGGGATAGAATTGAAAAAATCTATATTGATTAGCCTTGTTATAAATTTTTTATTTATTTCCAATGTTTTCAGTTACGAGACTGTAGAAACAATTTTTACGCGCGGATTAAATTTTTATATACAGAGAGAATTTAAAAAAGCAGCAGATGAGTGGAAAAAAGTTCTGGACAGAATGCCTACACATACCAGAGCTAAAATTTATATGGAAAAAGCATACAGCAAATATAATAGGATGGAAATAAATTTTTACAAAGGATTAGATAAATTTAACCTTGAAAAATATAAAGAAGCAATACCTTTCTTTAAGAAAACTTTAATGATAAATCCAAGGCACAAAAAAGCCATATATTATCTTAATTTATGTTACAGGTTTTTAGCCCAGCAGTTAAATAAAATAGAGGTAGCAAAAGAGACAAAAACAGAAGCAGATAAATTTCTTGCAGAAAAAGATTTTACTCAGGCAGTGGCTTTATATAAAATTGCTCTTTTATTAAATCCTGATGATGAAGATGCAAAAATAAAATTAATAAAAGCCCAGAACAAGGTAATAGAAGCGAACAAAAATCTTGAATTAGATTTGCATTTGCAGGCTGCCCGGGAATATCATCAGAAAAAAGAGTATCTGCTTGCTATTCAGGAATGGTCAAAAGCACTATTAATTGCACCGGATAATATAGAAGCAAAAGAAGGATTAAAAGAAGACAAACGACTGCTGGAACTCCAACGAAGACAGGAAAAAATTAATGAACTGATTGCAAAGGGTATTGATACATTTGTAAATAAACAGTATTATAAATCAAGAGAATATTTTCTTTCTGTTTTAAATCTTGATAAAAATAATGAAACAGCAAAAGATTATCTGAAAAAAATAGCACACGAATTAGAAATACTAAAGAAAAAAGAACTTGCGCGTGAAGAAGCGCTTCGTCACCTTGCCCTTGCAAAAATGTATTTCAAACAAAAAAAATACAGAGATAGTCTTTCAGAAGTTGACCTGACACTTGAAATTCTACCGCAGAATCAGGAAGCAAAAGATTTAAAATTAAAAATACTTGAGATATTAAAACGCTTAAAAGAAAAAGAGATTGCTCTGAATGAAAAAAAAGTACAAAAACTTCTTCAGGAAGGCATTAAAAATTATACACTTGGAGAATATAAACTTGCAATAGATAATTTTGAAGAAGTATTAAAAATACAACCTGAAAATCAGTATGCAGACGAATATCTGAAAATGGCGCAAGAAGCTCTTTTGCTGCAGTCTCAATCAGAAGTTAATGATGATTCCCCGTATTATGTTATAGTAAAAAATCTTGAGAAGCAGGGTATGGAAAATTTTAAAAATAAAAACTATAACATTGCTTTAAAATATTTTAAACAGATTCTCGATTTGTTCCCTTTAAATAAACGAGCTAATGTTTTAATCTTAAAAATTCTGTATAAAACAGAACCTGAAAAAGTAAAGAATATTATTGAAGAACATTATAATAAAGGCATCACTTTATATAATACAAAAAATTATAACAAAGCATTATATGAATTTGATATTGTAAAAGAAGTAGCAGGTAATTATAAAAAGGTTAAAAAATATATAAATTTATGTAAACGCCCGCCTTCTGCTTATGAAAAAGAGTTAAAACAGCATTATAATAAAGGTTTATATTATTACTCGCAGGGAAATTATACTAAAGCCATACAGGAATGGAAGAAAGTTACTGAAATTGATAAATCACCATTATCAAATAAATACCTCGGACAGGCTCTTGCTAATATATCAAAAGCAAAGTTCAGACTTAAAATGAAAAAAGGAGGAGGGGTAACTCTTACTCAAGTAGCAAAACAAACATCTGCTAAACAGAAAAAAATCAATAAGCATTATTATCTCGGAGTTGCTTATTATACAAGCGGGGATTACCGTAATGCTCTTAAAGAATGGAATACTGTCTTAAAATTAGATCCAACACATAGTCTTGCTTTAAAAAATATAAAAAAATGCAAAAGGAGATTAAAATTAAAAAAATAATAAATATAAATTGGACTTTTAGAAAAAAAATATTCCTGTTTTTTACTGTAATTAACATAGCTGCTTTTCTGCTTATATTTTTGTTAATTATAAAACATGAAAAAGAGATTTTAATAAACGATTTAATTAAACGAGGAAGAACCGTTGTTAAAACTTTTGCTTTATCGTGTGAAAATACTCTTGTGCTAAATAATGAACTTGAAATGGAAGACATAGTAGATGTAACTGTAAAAGAAAAAGATGTAGTTAATGCATATATTGTTCTCCCTGATTCAACTTATTATCTGCATAATAACAGAAAATTTCTCGGCAGAAAATATATATACCCTAAAACATTAAAAATAGACCTGGCTGGTTCTTACATTGTTTTTGAACGAGACAACAAAATCTTTTATCAATTTTCTCACGCAATATATAAACAGAATGAAAATTATGAAAAAAAGATTTTCGGTTTTGCCTATATTGAATTAACAACTAAATTTATTAATAAAAGCATTAATACAACAATTAAAAAACTGTTCCTTATTTTTTTAATTGTTTTCATTATAAGTATTTTGCTCTCTATTTACTTATCACTTATTCTCGTTAAACCAATAAAAAAACTCGTAAAAGCAATAAAAATTATAGGTGAAGGAAATCTGCGTTATAAAATAAAATTAAGAACAAATGATGAATTGAATCTTTTAATTTCCGAATTTAATTCAATGACTAAAAAATTATATTCTGCACAAAAGAAATTAATCCAGCAGGAAAAGACAGAACAAGAATTAAAAATTGCCCAGTCAATCCAGCGACAATTTCTGCCTCAGAACCTTCCTGATATAACAGGATTAAAACTTTATCATTTCTATAAATCCTCAAGGTTAGTCGGCGGAGATTATTTTAATATTATAAAATTTAAAAATAAAACAGTATTTATTATGGCAGATATATCCGGCAAAGGTGTTCCGGCAGCATTGATTGTTTCTGTATTACATACTATTTTTAATATCCTTATCAGTAATTATAAAAACTTAAAAGAACTTGCATCAATGATTAATATGCATGCAAAAAAATTTCTTAAACCCGGAACTTTTATTACTCTACTGCTGGGAGAAATTGTTAATGATAATATTAAATTCGTCAATTGCGGACATGAGTATCCGTTAATAATAAATACAGATAATAAGATTACGCCTTTAAAAAATTCCAACTTCCCGATAGGAATGTTTCCACCGGATGTTTTTAATAAAAGCATAAAAATCAACAGAATCCGCCTTGCTTATAATAATGCCTTCTTTGTGTACACAGACGGTTTGAAAGACCTGTCTTCAGGTAAACCGTTCAACAACAAAGAATTATACGAATTTTTAACACAAATACTTGAAAAAGAAAATAAATTTGATAAATTTTATTTAAGTCTTGAAAATAGAATAAAGAAAAAAAATCTTGGTGATGATGTAACTGTGTTTTTAGTAAGGAGAAAAAATGATAAAAAAAGAAAAAAAGGATAAGTATTTAATTATAACTGTTCTGCCGAGACAGATAGATTTATCTAATTTACTTCCTCTTAAAGAAAAAATTTTTAAATTACTGGAAAACGACATATTTATAAAACTTAATTTGAAAAATGTATCCTATATTGACTCTTCCGGAATAGGGCTAATTGTAGATATATATAATACTATCAGAAACAAAAACGGAGAATTAATAATCTTTAATGTATCAGATGACATTGTTGAAATTTTCGAAATGCTGAACTTAACAAAATTTTTCAATATAGATAAATAATATGCGTGGAGAATATTATGGGCGATAAAAAAATAATAGGAAACGGACTGCTTATAACCGGCGGAAATAATAATAAAATTATTAATAACGGCGCAGTATATATAGAAGATAATATAATAAAAGATTTTGGTGATACTGTTAAAATAAAAAATCAATATCCTGACAGCAACTATACAGATGCTGCCGGTAAAGTAATTATGCCGGGAATGATTTGTACACACCATCATCTGTACAGCACATTTGCCTGCGGACTCGGTTTTAAAGAATCCCATAATTTTACGGAAATCTTAAATAACCTCTGGTGGAAACTTGATAAATCTTTAACTCTGGATGACATATACTACAGTGCACTTATTCCTTTAATAAAAGCTGTGAAATCCGGTACTACAACTGTGATAGATCACCATGCTTCACCAAATGCCATTACCGGCAGTCTTGACAGACTTGTTGATGCTGTAAAAGAAATTAATGTGCGCACTGTGTTGTGCTACGAAGTATCAGATAGAGACGGAGAACAGAAGGCAGAAGAAGGTATTAATGAAAATTTGCGGTTTATTGATAAATATTCGAATTTTAAAGATGATTTAATAGGTGCTTTGTTCGGATTACACGCTTCTTTTACTATAAGTGACAGTACTCTGAAAAAAATTACAGATGCTGTTAAAGATTATAATGTCGGTTTTCATATACATGTTGCTGAAGATTCCGCAGATGTAAATGACAGTTTAAACAAATATAATAAAAGAGTAGTTCACAGACTTTCTGATGCAGGAATACTGAATAATAAATCAATAGCTGCTCACTGCATTCATATTAATGAGCAGGAAATGGATATATTACAGAAAAATAAAACTGCAGTTATAAATAATCCTTCTTCAAATATGAATAATGCAGTCGGAACAGCAGATATTCTCTCTATGCTTAAAAAAAATATCCTTGTAGGACTTGGTACAGACGGTATGACTTCAAATATGTTTTCTGAAGTAAATACAGCATATTTAATACAGCGACATACTCAACATAAACCGAATGTTGCTTTTGCAGAAGCTGTTGATATGCTTTTAAAAAATAATCCTGTAATTGCATCCAGATATTTTAAAAATAAAGTCGGTGTTATTGAAAAAAATGCTTTTGCAGATATTATTATTGTGGATTATTATCCTTATACACCTATAAATAATGATAATTTTTACGGTCATTTTATGTTCGGCATTGCCAATGCTCCTGTTGACACAACTATTATAAACGGCAAAACGGTTATGCAAAACAAGCAGCTTATTAATATAGATGAAAAATCCATACATAATAAAGCATTAAAATTTGCCCGGGAAATCTGGGACAGATTTTAATCATTAATCAGGGACGGAGGATGATATTATGTATTTTGCAGGGGGGAATAATCATTCGTCCGAATGTCATCCTGGACAAACACGCCCTTTACAATGTCATTCCGAATAACCGACACACATTATCATTCCGAACGAGCATACACACAAAATTGTCATTCCGAAGAGAGAATCCCCTCACACTGTCATTCCGAACCGAGAATCCCCTCATACTGTCATTCCGAACCGAGAATCCCTTTACACTGTCATTCCGAACCGAGAATCCCTTTACACTGTCATTCCGAACCGAGCAAAGCGAGTGTGAGGAATCTTCCAGCCGAATTAGATTTCTCGCATACGCTCGAAATGACAAAGGGTGGATGCTCGAAATGACAGAGAGAGAGTCAAAATGACAAAGGGTGGATACTCGAAATGACAGAGAGAGAGTCAAAATGACAGTATATAAAGTATTGCACCGTCCCCATTCTATTGGCTCATTGACAATTTTTTTTAATTTTAAACTTGACAGTAGCAAATAAAATATTAAGTTAAAGGAAATAATGCCGGGATGGCGGAATTGGTAGACGCAGTGGACTCAAAATCCACCGAACTTCGGTTCATAAGGGTTCAAGTCCCTTTCCCGGCACAGCAATCTATTCTTCCGGGAGTTTACTTTTGCTTATAGATACTTTTAACCGAGTTATAAATTATGTTCGAATTTCACTTACTGACAGATGCAATTATAAATGCAAATACTGTATGCCGGAATACGGGATTTTAAAACTCCCGAGAAAAGATATTTTAACTTATCCGGAATTGCATAGACTTGTTAATATTTTAAAAAAAAGCGGATTTACTAAATTCAGATTTACAGGCGGTGAACCTTTTGTAAGAAATAAATCAATGGATTTTTTTGAGTCAATTGATTTAAAAGAATTTTCTATAACAACAAATCTTGCTCTGCCTGATCTTGAAGTTGAAAGAATAAATAAACTTCCTTTAAAAAGTATAAATATAAGTTGTGACTCTCTAAAAGCACAAAGATATGAATACATTACTCGAGGGGGAGATCTTAAAATATTCCTCAATAATCTGGCAGGCCTTAAAGTTAAAAATATTAAATTAAATGTTGTACTTATTAAAAATTTTAATGAAGATGAAATATATGATTTTATAAACTTCGCAAAAGAGAAAAATTTAACAGTAAGATTTATAGAAAAAATGGATATAATAAAAGATAATCTTCAATTCGTTTCACTTGAAACATTAAAAAAAAGATTAATAAATGAGAATGTTATTTCAGAAAAAGGTGATTATATAGAACACTCGGTAGCAGTCTATCACCATTTAAAAGATAACAGCAACATAAAAATAGGATTTATAACACCTGTGTCTCATCCTTTCTGTGCATACTGCAATAAGATAAGAATAAAAGCAAACGGAGACATAAAATTATGTATTTACAGCAATCGAACATATAATATACGCGATATTCTAAGGCAGGAAACTGACGATAATAAAATAATAAAATGGCTGGAAAACATAATAAAATTAAAACCATATTCATCTTTTAATGAATTGAGAGAAGAACCAATGTCGCAAATAGGAGGGTAAAATGAAACTTTCTCACTGGTCAGGAGACGGAAATTTAAGAATGATAGATGTAAGTGACAAGAAAATATCAAAAAGAAAAGCCGCGGCACACGGTTTTATTTTTATGACCGAAAAAACCGTAAAAGCAATAACAGACAATAAAACTCCAAAAGGCGATGTTCTAACAGTAGCAAAAATAAACGGTATTCAAGCAGCAAAGACTACATCTAATCTGATTCCATTATGTCATCCTTTAAATATAACTCATTGCGACATAAAATTTAATTTGAATGATAATAATATTGAAGTTATCTCTACAGTAAAAACAGAATCTAAAACAGGCGTTGAAATGGAAGCCCTGACTTCTGTTTCAATTGCTTTATTAACAATTTATGATATGTTAAAACCAATAGATAAAACTATGCGTATAAGTGATATTGAATTATTATTAAAAGAAGGCGGGAAAAGTGGAAAATGGAAAAAGGAATAATCTGACAGTCGCAGTATTAACAATATCAACAAGTTGTGCAAATAATGAAAGAGAAGATATAAGCGGCGATACAATAATTAAAATATGCAAAAAGCACAAATTTAAAATATTAAAAAAAGAAATAATTTCGGACAACAAAAAATTAATTATAAAGAAATTAAAATATTACGCAGATAAACTAAGAGCCGATATAGTTTTAACTACAGGCGGAACAGGGCTGGGACCTCACGATTATACTGCAGAAGCAACTGCAAAAGTAGTAAATAGAATAATAACAGGTTTTCAAATACTTACACTTACCGAAGCTGTAAAAAAAACAAAAAGAGCTGCTTTATCAACCGCGATAAGCGGCTTAAGGAAAAGAACACTTATAATTAATCTGCCCGGTTCTCCAAAAGCAGTTAAGGAAAACCTTTCAATCTTAATTAACTTACTTCCCCATGCAGTTCACATAATAAACGGCGGTGGCCATTAGAGGGCTGAATTTTAGTAAATCCAGCCCTTCTATAAAATATCTCTTATTCTTCCCATGTTATACACTGAACAGGGCACTGTTCAATAGCATCATTTACTGCTGTTTCATCATAAGAATCAGCTTCAATTACATGTGCCTTATTGTCATCCTGCATTTCAAATACATCCGGAGCAACTGATGCACAAACACCGCATCCTATACATGTTTCTTCATTAATAACAGGTTTTTTCATTTTATGTATTCCTCCTTAATTAAAATACTGCGGATAAAATTTATTCACATTTTTTCTAATGTCAAGTAAAAATCAGGATACAGCCTGTCAATGAGCCGATAGTTATAAAGATAGATTAAATGAGCAACTTATTATTTGTATTCGCATCTATACCCGAAAATATACCGAATTCACAGTAAAGTTTATAAAGTTTTGCACCGTCCCCCTTTTACTCTTTTTTTTAACTTGACTTTATATTTTAGGGGATTATATTTTGGAAAATAAAAAAAAAAAAAGCGGAGGGAGGTGATAAGTTCAAGTTTTAATTTCTTCACACAAAAAAATTAATTAAGGAGGTAAAAATGAAGAAATTTTTAGTTTTATTACTTATTTTTATGACAGCTTTTACTTTAAGTGTAAGAGCAGACAGTATTCGAGCAGGTGCTCTTGCAAGTGGCGGCAGACCTACTATGTTGTTAAAGGATACAAGTGTATTGGGCACTTATCCTGGTGCATTGCAGATGTTTCCTAATGCTTTATGGATAAAGACTACACCAGGAGCAGGAACATATTCTGTAGGGGTTGCTTATAAAGTAAATGACCTTGCAGCTCTGGCTACTACTTATGCGTCAGCTAATGAGAGTACATTTGTAACTATACCGGGGCTTGGTATAAGAAGTATTAATAATACTCAGCATATATATGTATTATACGGATTAAAATTGGGTAATCTGTATGCAGGTTTAATGGTAATGAATTATTTCCCGCGCAGTACTATTTTAAGACAGACAATTAATTCAAGTTCAGTTGTAGAAGTAGAAGAATCAACTACAGGATTTAAAACAACAATTAAGCCGTCTGCAGTATTAAAATTCGGCAGTATCTCTGTTTACGGTACAGTCGATGCTACTGTAAATATGAATAAGTATACATATTTCACAAATTCAAATACAAACAGTGTAACAGTAACACCGTCTGTATTGAATAACATAGGATTAGATGTAACAGCAGCTTATGATTGGTCTAAAGATACCACTTTCGGATTAACACTCGGTTTTTCTTACGGTGATACAGGATATAAAGTTGAAGAGTATACTAATACAACTGATAAATCTCTAACAACAAATTATAATTCAACAGTTATGAATTCAAGTATAATACTTGGCGCAAGGACAAAAGCAGGTGCTGATGTAGAGCTTTTCTTTGATATGCCTATGGGATTTGGAGTTTCAAAAAGCGGCTGGGAATCCGGAACTACTACTACTATTATGACTATCACACTACCTACAATTTCTGCAGGAGCAGAAGTTAAACTCGGTAAAGGTTTTGCATTCCGTTTAAGCGGTGTTCCTTCCTGGACAAGAACAATAACAGATGTTGAAAATAGTAATTCTTCCGGTACTCATACAGTTGTTGATTCATATGGTTTAAGTTCAGCACTTGGTCTTGGCTGGCATAAAGGTAATTTCTATATTAACACAACAGTTAATGGAACAATATTTGCCACAGACACAGGGTCTCCTCTTGCTGTACTCGGCGGATTATTTACCGGTGCTGCACAGCAGTATTTTACAGCTGTTCAAATCAATTATGTATGGTAAGAGCATAATTAAAAATAAAACATAAAAGAGCCGGGCAAAGTCCCGGCTTTTTTTATCTCTATAATCTCTTGACTTTTGTATTATTTTATATAAAATTCTTTTTATAATGAGCAGAAAGATAGAATTAATAGCACCGGCGGGCAACCTTGAAAAATTAATTTTTGCATTTAAATACGGAGCAGATGCTGTTTATCTCGGCGGAAAAATATTTAATCTCAGGGCTAAAACAAATAATTTTTCGTATGAAGAACTTGAACGCGCTGTTGCTTTAAGTAAAAAATTTAATAGAAATATATATTTTACTCTTAATATATACTTTTTTAATAATGATTTTAAAATTTTAAAAGATTATCTTGGCAAGATATATGATATAGGAATCCGAAATCTTATTATTTCCGACATAGGAGCATTATATTTTATTAATAAAAACTTTAAAAATATGTTTAATATAGCTGTCAGCACACAGGCAAATATAACCAATACATATACAGTAGAATTTTTAAAATCACAGGGTGTTAAAAAAGTTATACTTGCAAGAGAGTTAAACTTAAAACAGATAAAAGAAATAAGTGATAATGTTGATATTGATATAGAGACATTTATTCACGGGGCAATGTGTGTAGCATATTCCGGCAGATGTCTTTTAAGTGAATATTTTAACAACAGAAGTGCCAACAGGGGTTTATGTTCTCAGCCGTGTCGATGGGAATATTCAATAGCAGAACCTACACGAAAAGACGAATTTTTGCCTGTTGAGGAAAATCAATACGGGACTTATATCCTTTCGTCTAAGGATTTATGCACAGTGGAGTTTATAGATAAACTTATAGAAGCAGGAATAAACTCTTTTAAAATAGAAGGAAGAATGAAAAGTATTTATTATGTGGCAAACACAACCAGAGTTTACAGATATGCTATAGATTCGTATTTCAATAAACAGAAAGTTGATATTGATTTTTTACTGGAAGAATTGAATTCAGTATCACACAGGCCTTATTTCCCGGGTTTTTTCTTCGGATATTTTAGAAAAAATTCTATTAATTACAGTGACAGCTATGTTCGGAATTATAAATTTATAGGTTATATCGGAAGAAAAGTTAAAAAAAATATTTATGAACTTATTTTAAAAGACAAATTGGAATCTGATTATAAGATAGAAATAATTTTTCCCGATATGAAAAATGAAAAAGATATATCGTTTAAAATACTGGATTCTGAATTTAAAGTGACAGACAGAGGTATTATAAACAGAAAATTTTATATTCAAACAGAGAGTGAATTAGAAGAATATACAATTATCAGGAAAAAGATATGAGATTTTTTTCTCTCATAATATTATTAATTTTAAGTGTAAACATATACGGCCAAAAACCGGAAATGAAACTTGAGAAAAGGGCTATTACTTATTATACAAAAGGTGAATTTGACAAATATCTGAATACAGTAATAAGATTAATAAAGCGATATCCTTATTCAAAAACATCTGAATTTTATCTGCTGACAATGGAAGCAGATAGAGCATTATTTAAACAGTATGATAAATTTTCAAAATTAATACTTAATAAATTTACAGAGTATAAAAATAAACCTTTTTTGTATCATATTCTTTTAAATAAAGTAATAAATTACTATATAACCGAAGGCAATTTTCAAAAAGCCGGGGAATTAAGTTCAGCAGAATATACCGGAGTAATAGAAAAATGGAGGTATACAAAGCCTTATATAGATACTTTTTATAATGATATAAATAAGAATTTTAATAATATAGAGCCTTTGCCTGATATAAAAAAATGGAGTACTTTTACAAATATTTCTGATATGGGATGGATTCCTCTTCAGGACATAATATATCCTGAATACGGAACGGTTTATGCGTCGTGTAATATAAAAGTGAAAAAAGATACTCAGGTTATTATATGGCTTATTACCACAGCAGATGTAAAATTATTCATAAATTCAAAGAAGATATTTAATAATATATATGAGAAAAAACTGAATAACATATGGAAGGTAAAATTAAACAAAGGCTGGAACAATATACTTTTAAAGTTGTTTAATAATAAAAATGTGTCGTGGAATTTTAAATTTAAGATTTTAAATACAAACGGTACTCCGTTTACAGATTATACATTATCTTTAGAAAATAAGAAAATAGCGAAGAAAAGAGCAGAAGCCGAAATTTTTTATCCTGATGTATATAATTATTTTCAGAACAGGGCAAAAGGCTCTTCTCATTCTCTTGACTATTATCATTACGGTCTCCTGGAATTTATATTTTTTAATAATAAAAAAGCAATAAATTCTCTTATACAGGCTAAAGAAATAAGTGACAGATATAAATTTATGATACATTTTCTGCTTGGGAGGATTTACATTTATCTGTCCGGGAATAGAAGGAATACTTTTCTTGAAAGAAGTTTTATAGAGTTTAACTCCCTTTTAAAATGCAATCCTGATTTTATAAGAGGCAGAGAATATATTGCAAAATATTTTTTAATAAAGAATAGATTTACTAAAGCGTTTGAGACTCTTAATAGTATAAAACCGAAATATCATACAATATTAAAGTTATATGCTTCTTATTTTAAAAAAATTGATTGGGAATTTATGGAAAATGAATACAATAATTATTCTTTTAAATTAAATAAAAATTATTATTCGGTTGTAAAAGATATTGCTGAATTTTACAAAGTTTATAATCCGGATAAATCAAATTATGTTTTAACAAATACAATGAAAAATAATTTTTCAACTGATTTTATAAGGATGTATATAAATAACCTTTTCAATTCAATGAATACGAATTTTTTAAGATATACTGATATATTTCACAGGATAAATCCGTATGACAGATTTTATTACAAAAAGAGAGCAGATTATTATGTACAGTTAAAAGAGTATAATAAGGCTATACGGATTTTAAAGTCTGAGAAGTATTTGCTGCGTTTTCCCGATATTCTAATTAAAATAGGGGATATTTATTATATAAATAATATAAAGGATAAAGCGGTTTATTATTATAAAAGAGCATTAAAAAAACTTCCTTCTGATTATAAATTACGGGAAAAGATTAATTTTATAAAAGAAAAGAAATTTTCACTAAATCCGGAGAGAATTTATTTAAAGGAAATTAACGCTGAAAAAATAATTCAGAAGGCATTTCAGGATAAGAAGAGTTATGATGCTCCGATTAAGTATTATCTTGATGAGATGATAATAAAAATAAATAAAGACGGAACATACAGATATTTTATACATCAAATATACAAAATTTTAAACTTAGACGGCAAAAATAATTATGGCGAAGTTCAAATTGACGGTGCAGATTATATAATAAGACTACAGGTAATTAATCATACATCTTTAGATGAAAGCTACGAGGCTTATGAAAAAAGAGAATATAATAATACTTATTATGTATCAGTGCCTTCTTTAAGTATCGGTTCTGTTATTGAAGTATTATATGAATATTCCGGGAATTATTCAATGCTGGATAATACACATTATTTTTATTATTATCCGTTTACATTTCAGAGTATGGAAGCTCCTGTTGAGAATGCTGTTTTTTGTGCTGTTGTGCCGAAGGATATTCATCTTAAATATGAAGTCAGGAATAATAATGATATTGATTCCGATATATATACTGCCGGAGGTTATAATGTTTATGTATGGAATAAGAAATACAGCGAACGAATAAAGAGTGAAGAAGATGCTGTTTCAACTTACGATATTCTGCCGAATATATATATATCCATAATACCAGGATGGAATAAAATTTTTGAATGGTATAAAGGAAAATTTATTAATTTTACTGATATAGGATGGGAACTTCAGAAAAAGGTCTATAATATTTATCAAAGCGCAACCTATAACGGTGTATTAAATGTTTATGAATTTATAAAGAGTCTTTATTATTATATACAGAATAATTTTATAATGGAAAATAATTATCTGTTTTATCCTGAAGATATAAATGACACATTTTTTAAGCAGAAAGCTAATTCGGAAAAAAAGAGTTTGCTTTTGAAAAGCATACTTAACAGATTCAATATAAAATCTGATTTAATACTTGTCCGGAATAAAAATTACAGCAGGTTTAATTTAAAAGTCCCGGTGCCTTTTTATTTTAGTGATATACTTTTATATATCCCCCCTCAGTTTAATATTAAAAAAAGTTTATATATAGATTTTAATAACAAGTTTATTCCGTTCGGATATATTGATAATTATTTAAATAACATTAACGGTTTTAATATAAGTACCGGAAAAACAGAATATATAAATAACAGTAAAAAAGGTTTCATTGCGGAAAAATATGAAGTTTTCGTAACAAATAACAATATGCTGATAAACGGACACATAACTTTTACAGGTACTGAAAACAAAGCAAAAGAATATTTTATTAATTCGTTCAACAGAAAATCAAGAATTTTTTCTATGTTAAATAATATGATTCCGAATATAAATATACTTAATTACAGCATAGATAATTATGATAACTTAGAAAAGGATTTAAGTATATTTATTAATGGTGCAAAAAAAGTAGAAACAGAAAGGGATATACTATTTGATAAATTTGATTTATCAAGGAATTATATAAGTATGAAAAAAAGAAAGTTTCCGTTAAGGATATCTTTTCAAATGCACAAAAAGATTATAACAGAAGTAAGGAATAAAAGACTTGAGAAAAAGGAAGTTATAATAAACAGTGAGTTTGGGCGATATAAATATAGAGTAAATAATAACATAATAGAACGGGAAATATATATACCTATCCAGATAATATCTACAGATAAGTATGAAAAATTTATTGAATTTTGCAGAAAAGTTGACAGGTATGAAAAGATTCAGTAAATAGGCATAGAGTTATTTATCTTTTTTTTCTTTAAAAATTTTATTAAGTTCATCGATTTTAGGAGCAGCTGTCTGAGCTGCTTCAATGTTCTCTTTCTGTATAGCCTCATAAATCTCTTTTCTGTAAATTTTAACTTCTCTTGGGGCTTTAATTCCCAATTTTACCTGTTCTCCCTGAATATCAAGTACAACAACTTCAATATTATCATTCAGAATGATACTTTCATTTATTTTTCTTGCTAATACCAACATATTATTTCTTTTCCCCTGTTTTTTTCATTTCTTCGATAATATTGCATTTTACGGGATAATCGTCAATAAGAGAGATAGCCTGTTTTCCAAGTTTTTTTTGGACATTAATAATAACAGGTCCTTGAAGGTTAGCAGTCATTCCTTCAGGATTATTCGGGGGAACAGTTACAATTACAAAATCAAGTAATTTATCTTTATCTTTATCAAACTGAATGGTTTTATAGTCTTCGTCGGATATTTTGAGTACATAATCGGATTTAAACTGCATAGGCTGAATCATAATAAAAGCCAGGGATTCATCTTCACTTGACTGCAGCCATACAAATGGACTATCAGGATTTTCGAGTAAATAAAATTTTTTATAATTTTCAAATCCGAAAAGCCCTTCCGGGAAAAATAATTCCTGAGATTCATCTACTTCAATTGTGCCGAAAGCCTTGGTTTTAATAGTTTTCAAAATTTACCTCCAGAATTAGCGTAAAAAATCTATTAAAGTAGGACGCATAATCTTTGCTCCTACTGCTAATGCTGATCTGTGAATGTGATCCAGCATTTGTAAGTCCATAACAACTTTTGAAAAATCAATATTTTCTGTTTTAGAAAGTATATCTGTCATATCGACTTCATCGGTATTTAATCGTTTCATAACAGTTTCAAATCTGTGAGTTCTTGCACCTATTTCAGCAAGGTTTTTAAGAACATTATCAAGAGCTGCATCAAGGTTTCCCAGATCTTTACTTCCAAGCGAACTTATATCATTTTTCCATAGACTGTCTCTGATATTGATTATAACATCAAAAAGGCTCTGTCCTAATCTGGTTGCAGAGGCAGATGTTTCATTAGGCGGTTGATTCGGATCTTTAATACCTGTCTGCTGAAAGAAATTCCCTCCGCCTATATCTTCTAACCATAATTGATGAGGAGAAGTGGTTTTAATAACAAGACGGTTATTGGAAACAGATGCTCGTACAGGTATATTTGCATTATTAATTTTATCTACAATATTATTTATTGTATCACCTGCATTTATCTGTATCTCTTTTCCGTCTATTCTGATTTTTTGATTATTCGCAGCAGTAAAACCTGCTACATTTGTACCGCCTATTACACCGTCATTCCCTGCCCAGAATATATTATTTCCTGCAAGATTAATTCCTGCATATTCCTGCTGTTCTATTTCCCGCTGCTGAATACCAATATCTCCTCTGTAAACAACTTTTGTTATTACTTCTCTGTCTGCAAAATCAGGTTTTGATTTTAATGCTTCAAATGCATTCCTGTCTACTTTAAAACCTGCAAAGATGGACTCATTTTTAAATTTAGTATTCGATATTTCTACCAGTTCATTTAAAAGTTCATTAACTTCAACAGCAATTTTTGCTCTGTCATTTCGTTCATAAGTTCCGTTTGCCCCCTGAATTGTTAATTCTCTGACTCTATGAAGTATATCTGTAACATTTCGAACAGCACCTTCTGTTATGTTAAGTCTTGCCTGTCCTTCTTCTATGTTGTCTATAAATTTTCTGATTTCCGTAATTCTGCTTCTATACAGCATTGCGTTTGTGGCTGCTACTGGATTCTCATGAGGCAGTCTTACTTTTTTCCCTGTGGATAAACTGTTTTGAAGACTGTCCATATTCTGCTCATGTTTATTTAAATTGTAAACTATGTCATTCTTCATCATATTTTGAGTTATACGAATCATTTTTTAAACTCCTTTTTATAAATTTATACTCCCATCCTGTTTATAATTGTATCAAGCATTCTATCCATTACAGATACTACCCGTGCAGATGCATTATATCCGTGCTGGAACATAACCAGATTAGCCATTTCTTCGTCAAGATTTACTCCGCTTACAGACTGCTGCAGATTTTTCATATTCTCTGCCATCTGTTTACTTGTATCAAATTCGAGTTTCGCTTTTTCAGCCATAGTTCCTACTTCAGAAATTACTGCAGTATAATAATCATTAAAAGTAGAATGTTCGCCTATCATTGCTTTTTTATATCGCAATTCAGATATTTTCAAAGCAATAGAACCGTCACCGACACCGGTCATAGTATCGGGGTCCAGATTCCCGGTCATATCAGTACCGGAAGCTGCTGCAATCTTATTTACATCATTTTTAATAGGTTCATTGATATCTATCCAGGATGATACTTCATATAAAGGGGATACAGTATAATTCTCCTGCGGTACTTGAAGAGAGGCAACTGCATTTGCATTGTTCCAGTCATAAGCACCGGCAGGCCCTGATGCATTTAAAATACCTGAATACCCTACAAGAAAATTTCCGCTGTCTTCTATGTGCCTGATTACAAAATCTTTATTGGTATTATCTGATGATAATGTTGCTTTTAAAGCAAGTCTGTTCCTGTGGTCGAGATATGCTACTACTTCTGCTCCGGATTTGTTGATTTTGTCAATAACATCCTGAACCGTATCATTTGCATTGTATGCAACTGTTATTGGATTTCCGTTTTGTCTGTTTGCATCAAATGTGATTTGTCCCTGTATTCCTATTTTGTCGTTTAAATTTAGTGTCTGTATACCGGTTATTTTGAAAAGAACTGTTGAGTCTAATGTCCCGTCGTTGTTTAAATCGTAAGAACCGTTTGCATTATTTGTTAAGCCTATATATTTAAAGAAATTTCTATTGGTCTGAGAATCGAGACCAAAACCGTCTCTATGTATTTCATTTATAAGTTCTGTTAAATTTACTGTGAAATTGTTTAAATAATCTATTTGATTCTGCAGAATATTATCGCGTAAATCGAATAAACTTTTGAGTTCACCGCCGTTTATTTCAACCGGTAAATTTGTTTTGCCCCATACTAAATCAGCATATCCTTTTTTATTCGGATTGTTTACAATTTTAAAGCCGTCAAAGTGTGAACCCTGTACAAAATGTTCACCGTTTACATATACATAGAATTCATCTGCTTCATTTCTGTTTACAGTAACATTTACCATTTTTGATAATTTCTGTATAAGAGCATCTCTTTTATCCATTAAGTCATTAGGCATATCGCCAAGATTTAAAGATTTTTGTATTTGAACATTCAAATCCCGGATTTTAGAGCCTATGTCGTTTATTTCTTTTACCCGTGTTCGAATAACAAAATCAATATTATCCTGAATATCTTTTAATTGTCTGTAAGTATATTTTATGCCTTCAACAAGTGTTTCTCCTCTTTCTTTAACCACTTTTCTCGTAGATAATTCTGAAGGATTATTTGCAAGCTCTTCCCAGCCTTCCCAGAATTTGTCAAGTAAATTTCTTATGCTGTGATCAGAAGGTTCATTATGAACAAGTTCTACTTGATGCAGGTAATCATTGTGCGATTTCCAGTATCCTACAAAATCATTTAAGTCTATCATTCTGTCGTCTATAAAAGCATTTCTGATTCTTTCTATTCTTGTGGATATAACTCCCTGCCCGAGTTGTCCTGCTCTTTCAGGACGGTTTAATCCAGGAGCATAAAGCGGATTCTCTGCTGTCATTACAACGCGTTCGCGTGAATAACCTTCTGTCTCTGCATTTGTTATGTTATGACCTGTTGTCTGTATTGCCTGCTGATGCGCAAATACCCCTCGTTTTCCTAATTCTATTCCCATAAATGTAGATGCCATTATATTCGCCTCCTTATGCTATCTGATTAATAACCAGAGATAAATCAGAATCCCGTCTGTCGTCCTGTCCATTCCGTGTATATGTGTATGAATCAATCTCTTTAAATGAGTTTAATGCTTCATTAAAAAATTCTATGGAATCCTTTAATAATTTATTGTTTAACTGATTTATGACTTTTAAATCTTTTATATATGACACAAGTTCATTTTTGTAGTTTATTATTCTTTTCTTTATTACTTCTTTTTCTTCCGGAAGTGCTTTAACAAGTGCAGTCAATTCCTTTTTATCTTTAACATTATACTGGATAAATAAAGTTGAAACAATTCTTTCTCGTTCTTCTTCGATTTTTTCTACATCCTCAAGATATTTCTCTTCATTTTCCGATAACTCTTTTATTTTTTTAATATCCTGATTAATAATTGACATATTTTTTATTTTTTCAAATTTTAATAATTCCTGAAACAGAGTGATTTCTTCTTCAAGAATTTTTGTTAATTTTTCTAAATTTTTATCATCTTTCATTTTAATCACCTTAAAATATATAGTTTTTCGTTATAATTATCGTTATTTTATAATTTTCCTTAATAAAAATATGCATAATATTAAAGAAAAATAGTATAAACCGGTTAATATTTTTTTTGAAAATACGATAAGAAAAAAGAGAGGTGCAAAATGCCAATAACAATGCCCGGCTTGGCGTCTAATATGCATACTGATGAAATGATCAAGAAATTGGTGGAGGTAGAACGCCAGCCTATAGTCCGTCTTGAGAAAGAAAAAAAATTATTAAATCTTCAGGAAAAAATATGGCAGTCTTTTAAGGGCGAACTTAAACATTTTGATATGATTTTAAAAAAACTTTATAGTTTTTCAAGGGTTTTTAAGGATAAAACAATAGACGGTGATGTTAAAGATTATTTGAGTGCAATGGTATCACCAAAAGCAGAAAACAGTGAGCATACTATTAATATTAAGCAATTGGCAAAGGCGCATAAAATAATTACAGACAGTATTAATATAAATGATAATATCCCGAAATCTGAATTTACAATAAAGATAGGTGAAAGGTCAAAACATTTTAAGTTTAACGGCGGTTCTATAAAACGATTTGCCCGATTCCTGAAATCTAATGCTTCTGACCTGATTAAAGTTGATTTTATTAGAATTGATTCAGAGCATTATAAAATGAGTATTGCTTCAAAATTTACAGGCAAAAAAAACAGTATTGATATAATTCCGGATAGTGATAGCGACCGGGAACTTTTTAATAAACTCGGACTTGTAAAAATAGAGGCTGAAAACAGTTCGTATTCGGATAATTTTACTGAGCGAAAAGCCGGTATTTCTTACAGCGATATAGGATATAATGATTCGTCTTCATTATATATACAGCCGAAATCCGACTTAATATATAATTTGCCTGCACCGGTAAAGAATAAAAAAAATATAGAAATTGAATTTTATTACCTTGTAAAAAAGCATATTAATAAAAATACAGAAGATTCAGAGATTAATAATGAATTAAAATCAGCAATAACAAAGAATATCGGAAGTGTAACAATTAAAGATGTAACAATAAAAAGTGCAGAGGAAATTTTAAATACTGTATCAGAAGAGAAGAAAAAAAAATCAAGCAGTATTACAAATGAAACTGTGAAACCTATGGAAGTTTTATTTTATTCATCGGACGGAAAATTTGAAACAGTACAATTAAGTGCTGTTTCTAACTGGACTGCTGTAAAGAAAAAAATTGATTCACTCGAAGATATAAAATACATAAAATTTAAAAATATAAATAATCAAACAGAGTTATATGCAGATAATTTAAAAATAATAAGTAAATCAGGGGAATTGGCATATAAAAATGAAATAACAAAACCTCAAGATGCAAAGGTTGTAATAGATGATGTGCCTATAGAAAGAGCAAATAATACAGATTTAAAAGATATTATAGATGGAGTTACATTAAACTTAAAAAGAAAAACACCTGATACACTTACATTTAAAATAGTTCCGGATAAAGAGAAGATAAAGAAAAAGGTTAAAGAGTTTGTAGAGCAGTATAATAATATAATAGATTTTATAAACATAGCAGGAAAGACTTCAAGTTCAACAAAGCCGGGAGAGAATGACAAAAAAAAGAAAGAGAGAGGGGCATTATCTAATGATATGGCATTAATGAATATCAAGAGCAAATTGCGTTCAACAGTAATGAGTCGATTTGATACTTCTCTGGGTGATGATTTATCAATTCTTGCACAGGTTGGGATAACTACCGGAGCCTGGGGCAGCAGCTGGGAAAATATCAGACAGGGTTTTCTGCAGTTCGATGAATCGAAATTTGACCTTGCACTTGATAAATGGGGAGAGAAAACAGGTGAAATTTTCGGATACGATTCTAATAAAGATAAAATAATTGATACAGGTGTTGCATATAAATTATCTGTAGATATTAAGCCGTTTATACAGCTGCACGGAGTTATAGACGGAAAAATTAATCTTGCAAAAACATTGGCTAAATCAAAAGAAAAAATTATTGCAAGCAAAGAGGATAGACTTGAAGAATATAGAAATAAATTGAAAGATAAATTTACAAGAATGGAAGAAGCATTGAATAAATTAAACGGAAAATCACAGGCTTTGCAGAATCAATTGAATAGTCTTGGTTCCGGTAATAATAAAGAAAAATAATAAAGGGGTATATTAATGGAAATTTTTATTAATGATTCTAAAATCGAATTTCAATTGGAAAACGAGAAAAATTTACGGGAAGTTATAGATTCTATAAATGACTGGCTTTTTAATGATAATAAAGTAATAGATGAAATTATAATTAATGATAAATTATTCTCCGGAAGAATAGAAGAGCTGGAAGATTATAAAATTAAGGAAGTTAAAACCGTAAAATTAACAGCAATAAATATCAATGTTCTTGTTCAGAGTTCTCTGCTTGAAACAAAAAGATATTTGCTTGATATTTATGATATACTTCAGGAAAAAAAAGAGATTAATAAAGAAGACATAGATAAATTATATACCGGTCTTGAATGGGTGATTAATGTTATTCAGCGTTCAGATAATCTTTATAAATATGGTGAAAAGATTGATAAAGATATGTTTGATTTTTTAACACATCTTTCGAGTTTAAAGGAGGCAAAAGAGTTTCTCGGGGCTTTAATGAGAAAGAATGACATTAATGAAGCACGAAATTTTATTAAGTCTAATTTGATTAATATAATAGATTTGTGGTCTAAAAAGATAGATATCTTAATTGATAATTCTACAGGTGAAATAGGCTCAATGCAGTCTGCAAGAACAAAGGTGTCTACTCAAATATACAAAATAATAAACAAAATCCCTGATATGCTTAGAATGATAAAAGTAATTACAACCGATTTAAGAACAGGAAATGAAAAGCAGGCAATGGACAGTATCCAGATAATAATAAGTACAATGGAGTCGATAATTTCTTTATTGCAATTAATAAAGACGAGTTTTAATCTGGATTATAAAATGATAACAATAGAAGATAAAACAATTGAAGAGTATAATCTTGAATTAAACGGAATTTTAAAAGAGATTGTAGAAGCGATGGAGACAGGTGATACGGTTTTAATTTCTGATTTAATAGAATATGAATTAGCCCCGCGGCTGGAAAAATATATAGAAGTATTAAAACTTATTTCTAAAGAAATTAATATTGAAGTAAATTAGGGACGGTGCAAAACTTTATAAACTTTGTGGGACGAATAATCGTTCGCCCCGAACCGAGCACCAACACTGTCATTCCGAACAGCATCCGCCCACACTGTCACCCCGAACAGCATCCGCATCCCCTGTCATTCCGAACCGAGCGCAGCGAGCGTGAGGAATCTTACAACCGAATTAAACACGGTAAGATTTCTCGCATACGCTCGAAATGACAAAGGGAGAGAGTCGAAATGACAAGAGAGAGAAACTCTAAATGACAGAGGGGGGTCAAAATAACGAGGGAAACATTGTCATTCCTAACATAGTCCAGTGCAATCGAACGGATG
>CAYQNP010000148.1:0-9189 GCA_964418785.1 uncultured Spirochaetia bacterium
GAGAACAGTTTAAGAAAAGAAATGTTAAAAAAGTAGGTATAGAGTACGATAATATTACTTTAAGTCAAATCGAAATGATGAGACGACATCATGCTAATAAAATAAAATTTGCAGATATTGCAAATTCCCCGCATGGAAATATACTTCTCGATTTTAGAAGTGTAAAAATCACAGAAGAGATTCGGTATATAAGAAAGGCACTTAAAATAGCAGAAGACGCATTTAGAGAATTAGAGATAGTTCCTGGCAAGACGGAATTAGAAATTGCTTCTGAACTTGAATGTGCTATGAAGAAAAGAGGAGCTGAAGGTATAAGTTTTCCTACAATTGTTGCAGCAGGAAAAAATAGTGCTTTGCCGCATTATCAGCCGTCAAATGTGAAGATTAAAAAGAATGATGTGGTACTTATTGATTTCGGTGCTGTATATAAAGGATATCATAGTGATACTACCAGAACAGTATTTGTGGGCAACCCGCATCCGAAATTGCTGGAAATATATAACATTGTTAAAGAAGAACATGATTTGGCTATAGAAGGAATAAAAAGAGGGATGTGGCCCCATCGCTTAGATGATATGGTTGACCGGAATTTTCGAAGAAAAGGATATAAAGATGGGTTAATTCACTCGCTGGGTCATGGTGTTGGACTTGATATACATGAGTATCCGGTAATTAATTCCCGTAGGCCGGCTGTTTTATATCCGGGTATGGCTTTTACAATAGAACCGGGAATATATATTAAGGGACTCGGTGGTGTCAGAATTGAAAATATGGTTTATATTCAAAATGAGAGATATAAATATACAACGATAAATAATCCGGAAACAGGTAAAAAAGAGAGAAAGAAAGCCCTGCATCGGAGAGTTCGAGTGCTGAATACCCTCGATTATTGATTTTATCTGTCCGTATATGGGGACGGAGGTTTACTTTGTGTATTTGTAGGGGCGAATAATCATTTGCCCGAGATAATTGTAGCCGAGACTTCAGACCCGGCACATACATAAAGTATATAAAGTTTTGCACCGTCCCCAATAACAATAACTATAAATAAGTCTTGACTATTGTTTTTATTTTTATACATATTATAAAGTTATGTTTGAAAAATTAAAGAATTTAATTAAGCATGAAAAAGTTTTACTTGTTACTATTATAATTGTGTATATAATAGATAAATTAACCAAACATTTTATTAGTATGACATATAAAATCGGAGAGAGTAAAACTATTATAGGCAAATTTATAAAAATAACCTATATAGAGAATCAGGGCATAGCCTTTGGTTTATTGTCGGATTGGCAGCATAATTATAAATCATTAATCCTATTTCTAATTTCATTGTTTGCCATAATTATTATTTTTAAGATATATCGTGATTCACAGCATAGATTTATAGAAAAGTTAAGTTTCGGATTAATACTCGGCGGCGCAGCCGGTAATATCTTTGATAGAGTAGTATATCATAGAGTTGTTGATTTTTTAAGTTTTAGTATAGGCAAATTTCATTGGCCGTTTTATTTTAATATTGCTGATTTAAGTATTAACATAGGTGTTATTATTCTTTTATTTATTTCAATGACAACCAAAAAGGAGAAACCGGATGAAGCCGATTCTGTTCGTGATTGATAAATTTTCATTTGAAACACTCTTATTGCTGATTGGAAGTTCAATTTTAGCAGCGGGAATTATTTTTTTCTTTTTTAGAAAGCGGGCAAAAAGCGTAAAAGTTTTAAAAAATATAATAATAGAATATCTGCTGTTTGTAATAGTGTTGCTAATACTTTTGTATAAATTCGGGCCGTTCCCTGTGAGAACTTATGGTGTTGCTATTGCAACAGCATTCCTCGCAGCAATTTTTATTGCCAGATATCTTGCAAAAAAGAGCGGAGTTAATCCTGATTATATCCTTGATCTTGGTATGTATGTTCTTATAGGAGTTATAATAGGAGCACGATTATTTTATATTATTTTTTATGATTGGTCTTATTATATGGCGCATCCTTTAAAGATGTTTGCAATCTGGGAAGGCGGACTTGTATTTTACGGCGGATTTTTCGGCGGAATAGCTGCAGGTTATTATTTCTTGAAAAAAAAGAAACTTGCTGTTTTAAAAATTGCTGATATGGTCGGAGTTGCATTGCCTCTGGGTTTGTTTTTCGGAAGATGGGGCTGCTTCGGTTACGGTTGTTGCTACGGAAAAATTGCCCCGAAAAATTTCCCGTTCGCTATAAGATTCCCTGCTAAAAATCCAATGACAGGTTATACCCCTGCTTTTGAAGAACACCTTCATGAAGGTTTGCTGACTCTGTCTGATAAATTCTCTTTGCCTGTGTATCCTACTCAGCTTATTTCAAGTCTTAACGGCTTGCTTATTTTTACTTTTCTTTTTTTTATGTATAAAAGAAAAAAATTTGAAGGTCAAATCGCTGCCTTGTCTGTAATGCTGTATTCTGTCGGAAGATTTTTAATTGAATTTCTTCGGGTAGAACCGAAATTCTTAAATTTGAGTATTTCACAATGGATTGCAATTTTTACTTTTGGTTTCGGTATCTGGCTTTATAAATATGCAAAAAAATTAAATGCTTATGGTACAGTTGGAAAATAATTTTTACGAGAGAACTATAACCGTAAAAAATAGAAAAAAAAATACGCGTTTGGATCATTTTTTAACTAATTTTTTCTCTGCTCAAACAGGTGATAGCGAGGAAATTACAACTGAAGAACTTCTGTTCTCCCGTAATAGAATTCAAAAATTTATTGATGAAGGTAAAATCCTTGTTAATGAAATTCCTGTTAAACAGAGTTATAAAGTTAAAAATGATGATGTTATTTATATAAAAATTCCTTTGAAGTTTGATAATGAATTTAATATTGTTCCCAAAGATATATTTTTTGAAGTAATTTATTTTGATAAGGATATAATAGTCATCAATAAACCTGATAACCTTGTGGTACATCCTGCTTATGGACATTATACAGATACTCTTGTAAACGGTTTGATAAAAATTTTTCCTGATCTGGAGGATGACAGGCTTGTCAGACATGGTATTGTTCATAGACTTGATAAAGATACAAGCGGTCTTTTAATTATTGCTCGAAACAGCCATTCTCAAAATAACCTTGTTTTGCAGTTTAAACAGAGAATTGTTAAGAAAAAGTATATCGCTATTACTTACGGAAAACTTGAAAAACTTGAAGGCGTTATAAATACTCGTATAGGAAGAAATCCTTTAGAGAGAAAAAAACGCTCGGTTTTGTTGACTTCCGGAAAAGAATCTATAACTTATTACAGAGTAATGGAGTATTTAAGAAATGCTACTTTTGTTGAGTTGTCACCGCATACAGGTAGAACTCATCAGTTGAGAGTACATATGGCTTATTTGCGTCATCCTATTCTTGGTGATAAAATATACTCGAGAGGTAAGTCCGGATTTCACAGATTGGGTTTGATGCTCTGTGCAAAGGAAATTAGTTTTAATCATCCTGTTACTGAACAAAAAATGGAATTTAAAATAGAAATTCCCGAAAGATTTAAAATAATATTAGAAAAAGGAGAGATTTAAAATGGCAGATGTTGATTTAAGAGAAATGAGACTTAATAAGTTAAATGAGATTAAAGAAAAAGATATTAATCCATATCCTAACAGAATTGAGGTTACTCATAAGGCTAAAGAAATAAAGGATAATTTTGAGGCTCTTGAGAAAGACAATACTGTGGTTAAAGTTGCCGGAAGACTTATGCTGATAAGGCTCCACGGTAAAGCAGGATTTGCGAATATTAAAGATGAAACAGGTATGATTCAAATTTATGTTCGTAAAGATTTTGTCGGTGAAGAAAAACTTAAACTCTTTAAAATGCTTGATGTGGGTGATATTATTCAGGTTGAAGGAGAGGTATTTAAAACTCATACCGGTGAGATAACTGTTAAAGTCGATACTTTTACTCTGCTTGCAAAGTCATTACTGCCTTTGCCGGAAAAATGGCACGGTTTGCAGGATGTTGAAATAAGATATAGACAGAGATATCTTGATTTAATAATGAATGATGATGTGAGAGAAAGTTTTGTTATTAGAAGTAGAGCAATTCAGATAATAAGAAATTTTCTGTATGAGCGAGGGTTTCTTGAAGTAGAAACTCCGATGATGCAGCCGATGTACGGCGGTGCTTCCGCCAGACCGTTTGTAACGCATCATAATGCTCTTGATATGACTCTTTATTTGAGAATCGCTCCGGAATTATATCTTAAAAGATTAATTGTCGGCGGTTTTGAAAAGGTTTTTGAATTAAATAGAAATTTTAGAAATGAAGGTATTTCTACCCGTCATAACCCTGAATTTACAATGATAGAACTCTATCAGGCTTATGCTGATTATAATGATATGATGAATATATGTGAAGATTTAATTTGTACTGTTGTTGAGAAAATAAAAGGCTCTCTGGAAATAGATTATCAGGGATATAAATTGAATTTTTCGAAACCATGGAAAAGAATTACTTTTCTTGATTCGATAAAAAATGAAACCGGTGTTGATTTTACAAAAATTAAGGATGATAAAGAAGCTCGTGAGGAAGCTAAAAAATTAAAAATAGAAGTAGATGAGAATGCAACTAAATGGGAAATTGCAAATGAAATGTTTGAGACTTTTGTGGAAGAAAAATTGATTCAGCCTACTTTTATAATAGATTATCCTAAAGAACTTTCACCTTTAGCAAAAGAAAAACCTGATAATCCGGAATTTGTTGAAAGATTTGAGCCTTATATTGCAGGTCGTGAAGTTGGAAATGCGTTTACTGAATTAAACAACCCTATAGAACAGAGAAAACGCTTTGAAGCACAGGTGGAAAAACGAAAACAGGGAGATTCAGAAGCACATCCTATGGATACAGATTATGTGGCAGCTTTAGAATACGGAATGCCGCCTACAGGAGGATTGGGAATTGGTATTGACAGACTCATTATGGTGCTTATTGATACTAACAGTATCAGAGATACCATTCTTTTTCCGTTATTAAGACCAAAATCAAAAGGGACGGAGCATTAATCCCTGTATTTTGATGTTTTTTATAGTTAATAAAATTTTATTATATGCACTGTTATAGAAAATAATATTTAAAGTTAACAAAGTAATGCACCGTCCCCGGGGAGTAGTTATATGACAAATAAAAAGTTTTTAGAATCAAAACGAGAGCATATCTGTTTAATTACAAATCACGGTTATGCCGGAGTTAATTTTCCGACAGGCGGAGCGCCTGATTCCGGTGGACAGATTATTTATGTGAATGAACTTGCTAAGGCTATGGATAAACTCGGTTATAAAGTCTCTATTTTTACTCGAGGTAATTTTCCTTTTTTTCAGTCTGAAAAAATTCGTAAAGGTGTGGAATTTTTATCAGAATATTCCCGTTATGTCTATATTGAAGCTGGAAATACCGAGTTCGTTCCTAAAGAAGATATCTCTAATATACTTGATGAAGAAGTAGAATGGCTGTATGAGTTTATTAATAAAGAAGCTGCTTTGAAAAAAGTTAAACCGTATAATTATTTTAAGTTTATAAGTACCCATTATTGGGATGCTGCTGTAATAGGAATGAAATTAATTGAAAGATGGCAGAATGATCTTGTTTTTGAAATTTTGAAAAAAGAAAAATGTATTAAAACTGCTGTTTTAAATAAATATTTTCAGGATAGACATAAATTATATATATCGAAAAATGTTGAATATTATATTGGTGAAATGTTTCTGTCGCAGATAAAAAATGTTCCTTCATCTCCTGCAGTTTTAAAAATGGAAGATGAGATTGTTAAATTTTACAAATATAATGATGTTTCAAAATTAAAAAACATTCTAAAAAGTACAAAGCGAGTAAAACCGCATCTGATCTTTTCTGCTCTTGCTTTAAAAATCGGAAAACTGATTATATCTAATTTTAAAACAGATTTACATAAAGAATTGGAGAAATTGAATAAACACGAATGGACACCTCATTCTCTTGGTGCTATAAAAGAACGAAATTTCTGGGATAAGGATGTAGAAATTAAAAGAAAACTTAAGTTTCTCGAGCGTAAATCTTATGAAGATGAGATATGCAGAAAAGTTCCTTATCTGGCTGCTACTTCAGAAGAGGTGGTTGAAACTTTTGTTAATTATTATAAGGTTGACTTGAAGAAGATTATATATTTTCCGCCCTGTATTGACGATGGTTTTAAATATAGAGAAAAGGCTTCGTGCAGTAAAGCATTGAATTTTTTAGAGGAAAAAACAGGTTATTCTAAAGATGAGCTGCTTAATTTAAAAGTAGTTTTTGAAACAAGCAGAATGGATAAAACAAAGAGAAAAGATATATTGATAAAAGCTTTTAATACAGTAGTAAAACAGAATGATAACAGCATACTTGTAATAGGCGGGGGTCCTGATAATGAAGTGTTTAAAAGTTTAATAAAATTAAAGCAGGAATATCCGGCTTTAAAAAGAAAGGTTTTTATAGTGGGATATATTCCCGGTGAAGTTATTCCGGAACTTTTTTCATTTGCTTATCTTTATGTTTCACCTTCTGAGATGGAAGGTTTTGGTATGTCTGTTCAGCAGGCTATAGCCTCAAGAGTCCCGGTGGTATGTTCTGATTTAATACCTGTTGCTATACAATATCTGGCTGAATCTTCGTTAATTGTTCCGCACGGAAAAGTCGATAAGTTCTCAACTGCAATTTTGAAAATGCTTAATAATGAACAGCTGCGGGAAAAATTTGCTGAAAAATCTTATGAAATATCAAAACAGTTCAATTGGCAGGTCCAGACTGAAAAGTTTATAAATACAATTAAGTAATTCGGGGTTGTAATGTATGAGTACAAAGTTATATTTTACTTCTTTACGCAGCAGCGGTTCTGATAAGTTTTTTGACAGGTTTAAAAAAAGTTTAAGAGCCGCGGGGTTTGAAAAATATTTTAATAAAAATGATTTTGTGGGAATTAAAACTCATTTCGGAGAACTTGGAAATACTACTTATGTACATCCTGCTTATATAAGATTTATCGTTCAATATTATAAGTCTTATCCGGTTAAACTTTTTATTACGGATACAAATACCATATATATAGGAGAACGGCATAATGCAGTGGACCATATACATAATGCTGTTGCAAATGGTTTTTCTTACAGTACTCTCGGGATTCCTATTATAATAGGAGACGGACTTGTTGGACTTGATTATATTGAATATGAAATAAATAAAGAGATTTTTAAAAAAGTTAAACTTGCTAAGATTATTGAAAGCACGGATAAATTAATTGTTGTGTCGCATGTAAAAGGTCATCTGGTCGGCGGCTACGGCGGAGCTTTGAAAAATTTAGGAATGGGACTCGCCCCCAGACCCCAAAAATATGCGATGCATTCTACTATGAATCCGTATGTTGTAGAAGAAAAATGTATAGGTTGCGGAAAGTGCTTAAAATGGTGTGCTGTCTCTGCTATAACTGTAAATAATAAAAAAGCATCTATAAATCAGGATTTGTGTACAGGCTGCGGTCAATGTCTGGAAGTCTGCCCTGAAGGTGCTATTACTATGAATTGGAACGCTGATGCACATAGAGTACAAAAAGCATGGGTCGAAACCGCCCTCGGTGTTGTTGATGTTATTGGCAGAGAAAATATTTTGTATATTAATTTTATAAATAATGTCTCACCTGATTGTGATTGCTTCGGTTTCTCTGATAATCCTATTGTCCCGAATATTGGTGTTTTAATCGGTACTGACCCTGTTGCAGTTGATCTGGCTTCCGTTGATTTGATTAATAAAGAAAAAAGCTGCTCAAACTCAAGATTGGAAGATAGTATTGTTGGCGATGATAAATTTAAAGCATTATATCCTAATGTGAATTGGAGAACACAGATAGATTATGCTGAAAAACTGGGTGTCGGTACTACTGATTATGTAATTGAGTATATTAAATAACATAAGGATAACTTAATGAAAAAAATTCAGGATGATTTCGAAATCCACGATAAATACAGGTTTGAACTGAAATTTAATTATAACTTTTCAGCAGCAAAAAATAAAAACAGTTGCTATGAAATAGAAACTTATTTTTTTATACCCAATTCTCTTGATATTAATGAGGATACTTTTCCAAAAACAGAGTTTTATAATAACTTGCAAAATTATATACGATTAAAAACACCGGAATTTACTTTTAAAGAAATATTGGATAAAGAGAACGGTACTCTGATTCGCTTGGTTAATTCTATAGAGTATGCTGTTAAAGAAAACAAAATCTCAGCAGGAAGAAAATGCGCTTATAATATAAAAATGTTTTCAGTTATAGCACGGGAAGCAATTAAAACTTTTATTTCTGATTTGAATAAAAAAATTAAAAAGAAAAAAGATGTTTCAAAAGAATTAAAATATTTTATTGTTATGGTCCCTGAAATTTCAGATTCTTTTAAGAAGCTTTTGCCTGATATAAAAAGAATAAAAATAAAAACAACACCTTCTCTGTTGGATTTGTATTTGCATGCCGATGAATATGTCAGTATTTTTGTTGAAGATAGTATTTATGAAATTCTGCATCTGCTTTCAAAATATAAAATATCCGGTAAGATAAAAAAAGAATTAAAGATAATTGCATTTAATGAACTTAATTATAGAAAAAAGCAGGGATATGTGTCTATACCTGAAACAGATAGTGATAATAGTACTTTTCTTTATAGAATTAGTGTGTTGAAAAAAATTATTTCAAGTGTATTATTTTTATCTGTGCAGAGAATTAACAGAGCAAGAAGAATAGAGCAAATATGGTTTGCACTCGCAGCAGGCCTGGCTATGACTGTTTCTACTGCTATAACTCTAATAGCACGATGGAAATATTCTGCTTTTACATCGACTTTTTTCTTTATCGTTGTTGTGGCTTATATGATGAAAGATAGAATTAAAGATTTTATGAAGTTTTATTTTGCCAGGACATTTATGCGTTCTATTTATGATAATGTTATAAAAATATTCGGCCCGTTCTATAAAATAAATATTGGACTGTTAAAAGAATCTGTATCTTTTATAGAACATGAAAAATTAGATGATAGAATAATCTTTTTGCGGAATAGAGATGCTTTGCTTGATAATGCCGAATTACAGGAATCCATTATTCTGCACAGAAAAAAAGTTGTGCTCTATTCTAAAAAATTAAATAAAATCTTTAA
>CAYQNP010000149.1:0-10189 GCA_964418785.1 uncultured Spirochaetia bacterium
TTCTTATACTTACTGGCATACACCTTTATATATGGGGAAAATCGCCATTGACAGAATTAAACTTTTAACAAGACTGCATCCGGAACTTGGAATTAAATTAATCGATGCTAAAATCACTATAGAAAATTGTTTTGATGTAAATATTTCAAATGACAAATACACCTATATAAATCCCGGCAAACTTATAAAAACCGCCTCAGTTATTGATACTCCTGTTAATTTAAATAAATTTAAAGTGATTGAGATACGCGGAGGGAAAAACACATCTGTCAAAAAATACAGCAACGGTCACTGGAAATTATTTGTTCGTAATAAACCGTTCTTTATAAAAGGCATAGCATACAGCCCGAATTTAATAGGCAAATCTCCGGATTACGGTACACTTGATGTAAGCAAAGACTGGCAGTTACTTGATACAAATAATAATAAAATAAACGATGTATTCTTTGAGTCTTATGTAGATAAAAACAGAAATAATAAAAAAGATAAAAACGAACACCGAATTGGGGATGCACAATTAATGAAAGATATGGGAATAAATACTTTAAGATTATATCATCATTGTTATAACAAAAAACTTTTCAGGAAATTATATAAAGAATACGGATTTCGCATAATGCTTGGAGATTTTCTCGGTGCATATGCAGTAGGCTCCGGAGCGAACTGGAATGTAGGAACCGACTATTCAGATAAGATCCAGCAACAAAGAATGATAGAAAGTGTAAAAAAAATGGTTAAAGAGTATAAAAATGAACCTTATGTATTACTGTGGGTATTAGGAAATGAGAATAACTTTGGAAATGCAAATAATTCCAGGGAACATCCTGAAGCATATTATTCATTTGTTAATAGAGTTGCAAAGATAATACACGAATTAGATCCCACGAGGCCTGTTGCAATCTGTAACGGGGATTTAGGATTTCTTGATACATTTGCAAAAAAATGTCCGGAAATAGATATATTTGGAGTAAACTCATATAGAGGGAAATTAGGATTCGGTGATTCTTTGTGGAACGATGTTAAAGAGATAGCAGATAAACCTGTTGTTATAACAGAATACGGATGTCCTGCTTATGCTGCAAATATGACACAAAAGGAAGCAGAAGCAGCACAAAAGGAATACCATATAGGGAACTGGCAGGATATATATTATAATCGTGCGGGCAGTAATGTCGGGAACAGTATCGGCGGTATAATATTCGAATTTACAGACGAATGGTGGAAAGCAGGTACAGGAACAGATCCGAATGCTCACGACACACAACCGCAGTTCGGAGCTCCATTTATGGACGGCTGGAGTTATGAAGAATGGTTTGGATTAACCTCACAGGGAGACGGTTCTGACAGTCCTTTTTTACGCCAACTGCGACCTGCTTATTTTTACTACAAAAAAGTCTGGAATCAAAAAAATTATCAGCCATATAATCAAGATGAACTTGAATCTATAATAAATGATTAAAAATATAAAAGGAGGTGGTGCCTGATTTATCAATAATTAATTATTTAAAAACTAAGGAGGTTAATATTATGAAAAAATTAATGATTTTAACAGCAGCATTTGCTGTATTATTCGGATTAAGTGCTCTTTATGCACAGGAAGATGAATTAAAAGGAATCAAAGTAAAAAAATTTCCTTTTTATGTATACAAAGATGCATTCAACAAAGCAAATCATTATATACCAAGCGGATGGATGGGTGATTACGGAGACATAAAAATAAATGCAAGGTGGAAAAAGAAACCTAAAAAAGGAAAGACATGCTTTCAAATAAAATATACAGCACAAAGAAAACAGGGAGCAGGCTGGGCAGGTATTTACTGGCAGAATCCGGCAAACAACTGGGGAACTTCTAAAGGCGGATACAATATTTCAGGTGCAAAAAAACTGTTTTTTTATGCACGCGGGGAAAAAGGCGGTGAAACCGTAGAATTCAAATTCGGCGGCATTACAGGACAGTATTCAGACAGTGCTTCAGGTACAACAGGCCCAATAGAGTTGACAAAAAAATGGAAACTGTATGAAATAGATTTAGAAGATATGGATTTATCTTTTATTATAGGCGGTTTCTGTGTGGTATTCTCAGGACAGCAAAATCCTGACGGTGCAACTTTCTACATTGACGAAGTATATTATACAGATAAAACAAAACCAATAGGCGGAAAAAATAAAAAATCTAAAAAAAGAAAAAAATAGCCATGAAAATTTATAGAAGTTTTGTCTTATTGTTAGTAATAAGCACAAATATTTATGCATATAAAATAAGTCTTACAAAAACTTCAAACAATGGATGGGTATTGCTCGATGAGAGCAATACCCCTTTTGTTGTTCAGGGGATATGTTATGCTCCTACTCCTATTGGAGAAACTGAATGGAATTATAATTTTTTTGATGATGAAAATGCTCCCTGGTTTACTGACGGTGATTATATGGAAAGAATGGGCGTAAATACTGTCCGTATATATAAAACAGGCAAAGATTCTGAAGTCGCCCGGAGATTCATACGACAGATGTATAAAATTTATTCTATATACACAATATTTCCGGTTCCCTTAAATATGAATGGTGCAGATTTTGCTTCTAAAAAATGGAAAAACTTAACTAAAAAGAAAATTTTAAATACAGTAAAATTATATAAAGATACACCGGGAATACTTGTCTGGCTTATCGGGAATGAAGTTGATTATTTTTTCTATGACGATAAAGCTTTCTGGGAAACACCTGAAATGAAAAACATTACAGCACCTTATAAAAGAGCAAAAATAAGGGCTAAAATTGTATTTAAATTTATTAATGAAATAGCAAAAGAAATAAAGAAAATAGACCATCATAATCATCCTGTAGGTATAAGTCTCGGAAAAACAGAATTTTTCAATTTACTAAAAGATAAAAAAATTATTCCCGATGTAGACTTTCTGGGATTAAACTATTATCAGGCACGGACATTTTCAAGCGTATGGGGACTAACGAAAAAAACAGGGAAACCTATTTTAATTACTGAATTCGGATATGATGCATATAACACAAAAAAAGCGCTTGAAGACGAATTAATGCAGAGTAAATTTATACTATCATTATGGAAAGATATTGCTTCTCATTCGTATAAAGGGAAAAAGAGGCAATTATGTCTTGGAGGTTCTATATTCGAATTTTCAGACGAATGGTGGAAATACGATTACGGGGAACCTGAGAAACACGATACTGAAGGCTCCTGGGCAAATGCTGCCTGGCCGGATTTTACTCCGGATAAACCGAATAATGTCCAGGAAGAATGGTTCGGTATATTTAAACTCGAGAAAAGAACAAACAATATAGATAAACGCATACCGCGAGATATATATTATAAATTAAGGGATATCTGGAACAGTGAATCAGAATAATATAATTAAATATATAAGAGAGGGACAAACTATGAAAACAGCTGTTTATCTTTTTATTATCTTACTTTTCATATCATTAAACTTATACGCAAAGAAAAAAATCAGTGCAGAAAAAAAAGTTAAAGGAAAAACCATATATAAACTGCCTTTTTATGTTTTTTCCCACAAAAGCAGTATATCCTATTTTGCTTTATCCGGATATATGGGAGATGTTCAAAATATAAAAATACTGAAAATCAGGGACAATTATTCTTTTAAAACATCATTAAAAGTTATATACACGCCCACACATAAGGATGATAGTTTAGGGTGGGCAGGAGTATTCTGGCAATGGCCGCCAAATAACTGGGGACGCAATGAAGCAGGGGGATATGATTTACGCAAAGCAAAATATTTATATTTTTATGCAAAAGGCGAAAAAGGGGACGAATTAATTGAATTTAAGGTGGGCGGCACACAGGGGACATTTGGCGACTCTGCATCTGCTACAACAGGTGTTATAAATTTAACAAAAAAATGGAAATTATACAAAATAGATTTAACAAAAAAAGATTTAAGAAATATAATTGCCGGATTCGGATTTTTAATAAAAGAAGGCCTAAATCCGGACGGAGCTGTTTTTTATCTGAATGACATATATTATTCAAATAAAAAACCGGAACCACCGTTTTTTAAAGGATATTTAAGATTAAATAAAATAAAAAAAAATTAAAATAAAAAAAATAAAACAACAAATGAGGGAAAAATTACAATGTTGCGCAAACGATTGTATAAAAATGCATATTTTATCATTGCATATTACTTATTTATATTCCCTATTACAGCATATGCTGTTTCCTATTTTGTTAAAACAAACGGAAATAACAGCAATTCCGGACTGTCCTGGCAGAATGCATGGAAAACTATTCAAAAAGCTGCTGATTCTATGAGTACTTACGATATAACTTATATAAGTAACGGCATATATTTCGAACAAATTAATATCACAAATAAAAAATATATACAATTTATAGGTTTTTCTACTAATGTTATTATAACAGCAAGAGGAACAAATCATTACTGCTTTCAAATCACATCCTCAACCAATATAAAGATTGCAAATTTAAAATTCTGCAGCAATACTTATTCAATGATATATTTAACCAATTCAAAGTACTGCACTATATCAAATTCTGTATTTCACGATAATGACGCATGGTATAACGACGGAAATGCAATTAAACTATTTAAGAGTTATAACTGCAAAATTAAAAATAACCTCATTTACAATATAGAGGGTCCCGCCGGATGGACATATAACTGCTTCGGAATTGCATTATATTATTCTGATAACAATTTAATTTTCAGCAATGAAATAAAAGAATCAGGAAGCGGTTCTTACACAGGCGGTTCTGATATTATTTTTCACGGAATTTATCTTGTTGATAGCGATAATAATACAATAAAGCATAATTATATTCATAATATGGATCATTTTGGAATACATATTATTGTAGACGGCAACGGGAATGCAAACACAGACAACAAAATTCTGGATAATATTGTTCATAGTATGGAAAGAGCCATAGTAACGGAAAACAATCCTCAATGGTCAAAAACAGATGCATTAACCGGACAGATAATAGGAAGAAATATAATATTCGACACAAGAATCGGCATAGTATGGATTAATACATGCAGCGGAGCAGACGGTACAGGCGGGAATATGTACAAAAACAGTATATCAGCTAATAAAAACAGCGATACAGCAGCATATGCGGTTATAACAACATGCTGGGCAAAAATATCAGCAGAATATAATACAGCTTACGGATATTATGACGGGCTTCATTTCGGGAATAACGGCCATATTGTATACAACAATCTCACATACTCAAATTACAATAAAAATGTTTTAAATGCTGGAGACAACGGCGGTCCCTGGAACCAATATGTTTATTATAACTGTGCAGAATCATCAACAAAAATAGGCCCTAATATAATTTACAGTACAGGCAGTATTTATACAAATCCTCTTATTTCAGGTATAAGCAACACCAAACTGAAATGGAATTCTCCTGTAATCGGTAAAGCTTCTTCAACAGGAGGAATAAGCGGATGTATAGGTGCTCACACTTCTTATTTGAAGCCTGTTGATTCCACTGCCGGCAATACTACCGCTTATACAATGGTTTTTGTTACAAGTCCTTATGACGGCTCAATCCCGGCGGACGGTAAAATTCAAATAACTTTCCCGGATAATTTTTCCTTTTCTTCTCCTGCTGTTACGAGTTTCTCATTTGACGGCGTACTTAGTATTTCTTACTCAGACTCTAAAATAACATTCACCCGTTCCGGAGGTACAGACATTTCTCCAAATACCCCTATTAAAATCGTATTTTCCGGTGTAAATAATATAACCGTAGCATCAGAATATTATTTCTGTATTATTTCTATAATGAGCAATAATAATAAGATTATAGAAAAAGAAGAATCAAACTACTTTAGAATAACTCCGCCTGCAAATACAACTTTAAAAATAGAAAAAAAGATCACCAATATTCTGCTAAACAATTCCCCGTCTTATCCCATTCCCGGAGCAACAATTAAATATGCTGTTATATATTCCAATACAGGAGCTGCCAATGCTCTGAATACTATTATTTATGATAAAATAAATTTGAATGTGAGTTTTAAAACTTCTTATAACGGCACAGCAACCGGATGGAGTATAGAATATTCCACAAATACAGTACCGGATCAATCTTTCTATTCATCAGATTATTCAACTTCTATTCCTTCATCAAAAAACAGTATTAAGTGGATAAGGTGGAAAAAATCATCAGTAGCAACAACCGAAGACGGTTTATCATTATTATACGAGGTTATATTAAAATGAAGCAAATTTTAATATTAAAATTTGACTTATTTTTCAAAAAAAATATTATTATGCTTAGAAGATATGGGGAAATTGTATGAATAAAAAATTAACATTCTGGGTTGCTCTTAATGATACTACACATAAAATAAAACAGGAGACAAATAAATTTTCCAAAACCACAGGAATTCCTGCAGAAGTGATGGAAATACCATGGGGAAAGATGTGGGAATATATTATAACTTCCTTAAAAGAAAATCGCAGACCGGATGTAATACAATTAGGCAACTCATGGGTAAGCATATTGACAAGTATCGGTTATTTAAAAGATATTACATCGACATTTAAGAAACATAAATTTATTTTTAATATTTCTCCGGAAATAAAAAATCGTTATTTTGCTGTTCCGTGGTTTCTGGATATTGCTCTAATTTTTTATAATACATTAAAATTAAAAAATTCCGAACGCATTTTAAATCTACAGGAAATTATACGCAGATGTAAAAGAAACAGTTTAATTCTCGGCGGGAAGAAAGAAAACATTTTAATTCAGTATCTTTCGTCTTTTATATGGAAAAACGGAGCAGATTACATAAATAAGAATAAATTTAATATTTTAGAACCGCAAGTTTATAACGGCATTGCAGAATTTTTTAATTTAATAAATGATTACGCTATAAAGGATACATTACTGCATAAATATGGAGACAACATAGTAGATTTTTTTATAAATGAAAAAGGAACTTTCACCACAGCAAATACCTGGAGCATACATCCTTTTATAAAACAATACAGGAAAGAAAAAATTTTTAAAGCAACTACTTTTTCATGTAATACCGGGAATAAATGTAATTTTATAGGCGGAAGTTGTCTTGCAATAACAAAAAACTCTAAATTCTCAAAAGAAGCAGAATTATTAATAGAGTTTCTTTTAACCACAGAATCTCAAAAGCGTTACTTATCTAAAATTGGTATGCTTCCGGCTGTTCAAAACTCGTTTGAAGAAACCGTAAATAATTTTATATATACAGAAGCAATAAAAAACGCCATAGATAACGGCAGGACATATCCTGCTGTACCTTACTGGGGCTCTTTTGAACAAATAGCTGTCAATTTTATATATAATACACTAAAAAAAATTAAAACAAATAAATTTTCTATTAGGAAACTTAAAAAAGATTTGCAGTTAATTAATGAACAGATGAATTTTTTAATATCATTATGGAAACGCAATTAACAGACGGAGTTTAAAAATATGCAAGAAACAAATACTCTATATTTCGACGATTTATTTAACGAACCGTTAAACGAAAGTCTCAGACATGCAATAAATCATCTGCTATCTAAAGTCAATATCGACAGAATTAATATCTATACTTACAACAAAGGGAAAAATATACTCCAATCTCAAATTGTATACTTTAATAATAAAATTTTACTTGGAGATGAAGAGATTTATATTAACAGTTCTGTATCAGATTCTAAAACAATGGCTATAAAATCAAAAGAGGAAATTTTAACTGATTACGAACTTATTTTTCCGTTATTCGACGGAACCAGATTATACGGTTTAACATCTATAGACAGAACCATATCTAAAAAAAAATTTTCACAGTCAGAATTAGATATTATCAAAAACACCATTTTTTTCATATCAATTTCCATAAAAAATCATATGAATTTAGTTGAACGGGAATCCCGGATTAAACAGCTAAATGCCATTTTAAAAATAAACAATCTTTTTATAACTGATTATAAATTAGACAAAATATTAAGATTAACATTAAAATATCTCTATCAATACGGCCACTTTGACAGAGTAAGATTATATCAAAAGGAAGATGACCATTATATTCTTTCTTACAATGCAGGGATTATAAATCTGCGAAGGAAACATAATGAGACATTTTATCTTGAAAACTTATTAAAACAGAATATACAGGGGATATATTATAACATACCATTAAAAGTTGACGAAGAAGAGCCTTATGGTTTTATAGAAGTAGATAACATTATATCACAAATTCCAATTGAAAAAAGCCAGCTGGATTTTCTTAAAATAGTAGCATCACAATTATCTCTTTTTTTAAAAAATTACATGTTAGTTGAAAAATTAAGAGTATTATCAAACACAGACCCGCTCACAGGAGCATTTAATTACAGATTTTTCAGAAAAGCTCTTGAAGCTGAAATTGAGAAATCAAAACGGTACAAGTATCCTGTATCAATATTATTTATAGATATAAATGATTTTAAGAATATAAACGACACCTGCGGGCATCTCAAAGGGGATGAAGTGCTTATAAAAGTAGTAAAAACTCTCAATAAAATTATAAGGAAAAGCGATATTTTATGCAGATACGGCGGAGATGAATTTGTTATTATCCTGCCTTATATTAATAAAAAAGGAGCAATGCAATTAAAAAAAAGAATTACCGATAATTTTCCGACAGTTCCTTTTAAAAACAGAACCTTAAAAAAAATAACATACAGTATTGGAATCTCAGTATATCCTACCGATTCCAAAAACATAGATACTCTTTTAAAGAAAGCCGATATGGCTCTCTATACTGATAAAGCTCTATTAAAAAACAATACCTATTCAAAATGAAACAAATCGTATAAATGTGTTAATACAAAAATCTGTTTTAACTGGTCAGACACATTTCGCAAAGAAAACTTTCCGCCGCGTGACTGAAATTTTTTTAATGTTACAATAAAAATACCCAGTCCGGATGAATCTATATATGTTACTTCATTCATATCAATTACTAAATTTTTTTTATCCGTATTAACTGCTCTGCCCAGATACTCTTTCAAATAGGAAATATTATTCATATCAATACTTCCGATGATACTTACAACCAGATTATCACCTTCTTCAACACACTTAATATCCATAAAACACCACCTTTATTATTTTAATCCGGAATAATTATAACCAGAAAATCGCCTACCCGTGCCTCTTTATATTGTTTTATAGATTTAAAATTTTTTGAAACAATATAATAAATATATGCTTTATGTTTCAAATCGTACAACTCTTCCATTTTTTTTAGAGTTATTTTAACATTCTTTTTTATGTCTGAAACAAACTGCATATTACCCCACAAAACAGGCACAAAAATTTTATCACCATCTATTAATCTTCTAAAATCCATATCACCGTTAAGAAGATTAAATAATTGAATAAACTTATTTTTTCCGTATTTATTATTATAATTCATTTTATTCATAACATAAAAATACAACCGATTTAAAATTAAATCCCCGGTAATTCCTTTGTGGTAATGGACAGTTAAATATAATTTATGCTTCATTATATTATAATATATCCGTCGAGCATCTATATCACTCCAATCAACTATATTCTTTTTCTTATTTTTATTTGCATTCCTGTAAATTATAGGGATAGTATATTCCTCCGATAATGTCCCGAGATCATCCATATATTTTATATTAAAAAACAGATTATCCGTACTTTTAATATCTTTCAAATAAACAAAAAATTCATTTTCATTATTATTCATTACAGGAATAAAATTATTTTTATTTCTTTTATAAGCAGTAAAATTAATACTATATTTAAAGATATCATTTTTGCAAACATTCCAGTTCAATTTATACCCGTTATGTTTAATTTTTTTCTTTTTAACAGTAATCTTTCCCGGCTCACTATATAATTTTGAATAATATAATTTCTTATTTTTTAAATACGATAATAAAATAAATCTACGAGAAGTACATACTTTATATACATCAATTTTACTTATTTTACTATTTATCTGTGCAGGTTCAGACCATACATCTGCATTATCATTTTTTGATTTAAAAAAAACACTCGAGTATCCTTTGGATTTATCCAGCCAGGTAACAAAAAGTTTATTTTTATAAAGTCCTATCTGCGGCATCCAGTTATAAATTAATCCGGAAGTTAGACGAGAAAAATTTTTCC
>CAYQNP010000150.1:0-5643 GCA_964418785.1 uncultured Spirochaetia bacterium
GTCATTTCGACCAACGGGAGAAATCTTACCCTGTTCAATTCGACTGAAAGATTCCTCACACTCGCTTTGCTCGGTTCGGAATGACAATTTATGGGTGCATGTTCGGTTCGGAATGACAATTTATGGGTGCATGTTCGGTTCGGAATGACAATGGGGACGGTTCCTCACACTCGTTCGGAATGACATAATGAGGGCTGTTCGGAATGACATAATGAGGGCTCTTCGGAATGACAGTGTGAGGGGATTCTCTCTTCGAAATGACAATTTTGTGTGTATGCTCGTGCGGAATAACATTGTTTGATAGATTCTTCGGGATAATAATTTTGTATGTATTCTCGCTCAAAATGACAGTGTGATGAATGATATTCTCCACTGCACAATACATAATATCTTCCTCCGTCGCCACAAAGTTTATACTGTTTTGCACCGTCCCTATTCCTGGTCTCCATTTCTATAGTATTTATAATTTATATCAGGGAAGATATTATCCTTAGACTCTATATCCTTCAAATAATTTTCATCAATAGAGTTATTAATAAGCATATCATAAAGTTTAGTAAATCTATTGATATGCACTCTGGTTCTTTTTACTGCATATTCAACCATAGTATTAGTAGTCATAATAAAAGCCCAATCAGAGCTTTGAGCAAGAAGCAACTCACGAGCCATCTGATTAAGAACTCGTTTTTTAATACCGGAAGCATGAGGATACGAGTCAGCCATATTAACCATTCTTTCCGCAGCTTTAATCAAATGTCTGTAAATCCAATCATTACTGCTGTTCAGCCATACATCATTATATCCCTTATCTCCCCAGCTGGACATAGTTGGAGTAACTATTTGATTTTTAGGATTTTCCTCAAGATATTCCATAGGTGTTACCATTCTAACAATATCCTGATCATAATAAGCTTTTTTTGCAAGATAATAAATAAAGAGGGGGCCTTCATACCACCAATGTCCGAAAAGTTCAGCATCATAAGGAGAAACAATAATAGGCTTCTTACCAAGCATACTATTTAAAAATTCAACCTGTTTAGTTCTGTTAAACAAAAAATTACCTGCATGTTCAGCAGCCTTTTCAACAGCTTTCTGTTCATTATAATATTCTTTAGTCTCTCCTTTTCCTGTAATTTTATAATACTTAATACCTGTCATTTTCCTTATTCCGTCAGGATGTATATACGGTTTAATATAATCAAAATCAAGGTCAAAACCTATATCCCGATAAAACTCTCTATAGTTATAATCACCCGGATAACCTATATCAGCACTCCAGACAGATTTAGAAGACTCAACATCTCTTCCGAAAGCAGCAACACCTGCAGGAGTATAAACAGGCGCATATATTCCGTATTTAGGTCTTGGAGTACCGTATAAAATACCATGAGTATCTGTAAAGAAAAATTTAATTCCTGCTTCTTTAAGATATTCTTCATGTCCCGGATAATATCCGCATTCAGCAAGCCATATTCCATTGGGGTTTCGCTTAAACACATTTTTATAATGATCCCGTGCTATTAATATCTGAGCCCGGACAGCAGGTTTAACATAATCCATTAACGGCAAGAAACCGTGTGTTGCATTACAGGTTATAATTTCAACATAACCTTCATCCTGAAATTTTTTAAAAGCCTGTACTATATCTCTTTTATACCGGTTTACAAAAATTTCATATGTTTCTTTAAATCTCATGTTATACATTAATGCAAGTTTATTTAATTCAGGTTCATTTTTAGTTCTGACAATCTCTTTCTCTGTTAATTCAATTGATGATTCCAGATACCGCACATACCTTGACTGCAGCAGTTCATCCTGAAGCATAGAAACAAGCGGAGGAGTCATTGACATTGTGATTCGAAATTTCACTCCTTCATTAATTAAATCTGAGAAAACTTTAATTAAAGGGACATAAGTTTCTGTAATAGCCTCGTAAAGCCAATCTTCTTCCAGAAAAAATTCATGTTCAGGATGCCTTACAAAAGGCAAATGTGCGTGTAATACAAGAGAAAGATAACCCTGTTCCATTATTTATGCTCCTGTTGAGAAATATTACTGCTGTTGATATTAATTCTTTCTTTATCAATCTGGTTTAGGAATTTAGCAATAACTGATTCGGAACTTCCGCCTGAATCAGTATCAAGAATATGCTTATAAAGTTTATAAAAATCTTTTTCTATAATCATCCATTCTTCATCCACCACATCAGAGATTTTATCAGGAGGAGTTGCAACGGTATTAGACCGTGCTATTAAAATAAAATTATTATTATCGTCTAAAACACCAATTTCAACAAACCAGTTTTTCCCGGATTCAGGTACATTAATATACCAATTAGATGCATCATCTGTTACACCGATATCAAAATATGTATTTTCCGCAGCATTATACACTCTTAAAGTCAGTCTCATATTCTTAAATTTTATAATATCATTATCCTTTATTTCCCAGAAAGCAAATAACCATTTTGGGTCTTTAACCAGCAGTACAATTTTAGTTTCATTATATTTTTCAGGGATAATCTCTTCTTGATCCTGCATAGAAATATTTTTCAGATCAGAATCATTTTTAACAAGAGATTTACTATTACTCATTTTAAGCCCTCCTTTTAAAGAGTAAATCTAATGCTCAAATAATATATATCATAAAAAAAATTATCAAGTTTTTTTTGAAAAAGTGAAGCCCAACCGCCGTAAACAGAAGTAGTATCATTAATATTAACAGTTAATCCTACTGAATAAGTAAGGTAAGAATCATAAAAACATTCCGAGGACCAGGTCTTTTTCCAATTAATTTCAAAAAATAAATCATAAGTGAAATATAAAAAATCCGGTTCAAAATAATAATCGAAACCGAAATTCATTAAGAAATAATCATCAAGATGCGGATATTTCTCCCAGTCTTCTGCATCTTCAGGGGCAAAAGGATCTTTTCCCGGCCAGAAAATTTTCAGTAAAACTCGCGGCAAGCCAAATAAGTAAGTCTTGGTAGAACTATCCCACATCTTATCACTAAACGGAAAAAACTCTTCACCGGGATGTTTAACAAGAACATAAATAAAATTAAAATCAAAAGAAAAATCATCTATGTACTGTGAAAACAAAAAACCTGTCCTAATATCCGGTTCTCCATAGCTATAAGGCTTAAACTCTTCATTTTCTTCTTCTGTAGGACCTGTGGCAGCATTAAATCCAAGCAGGAAAATAAACTGGTTATATATATAATTTTCAGAGATAAAAGACGGATACTTAAAATATTTCGTTCCAAGATCAAACTTTAAATATATAATAATATCTCCGAAAGTTTCAATTTCAGGTGTTTTATATTTTCGCAACTGAATATACGGGAATATACCTAAAAATTCTACTCTTTTTGCAAGGCCGAGGTTCATTTTAAAAGGCAGAATATATACACTGCCTATATCATCCCGAAAATATTCACTAACACCACCTTCAAGGACAAACTTGTCCCTCTCAATAAGAGATGATTCAAGTGTTGTTATATAAGCATTTGCAGTAAAAGGGATAAGAAAAAAAACTAACAGGCATAGAACTTTTTTTTTCATTTAACCTTTCTGTATCTTATTTATAAAATCCTTATCTCCAATTAATATAAGAATATCCTTTTCAAGTATAACAGTATCAGGCGGAGGAGAAACAATTACTTCTTCAATATCTTTCATTTCACCTTTTTCATCAATATGCGGATAGAGTCGTCTTATTCCGACAACAGTAACATTAAATTTTTTACGAATTTCAGCTTCTTTTAAAGTTTTACCGACCCATTTAGGCAGCGGATTTATCTCTATTATACTATACTTGTCTGATTTCTCTATCTGCTCGAATATATGTGTTGAAGTAAGGGAGTGAGCAAGATTAGTTCCGACTTCTATTTCCGGCAAAATAATTCTCGTGGCTCCTACTTTTTCAAGAACTTTCTTATGCTGCTTATTTACAGCTTTAGCAATTATAGTTTTAACTCCCATATCTTTTAAAGTAAGAGTAATTAAGATACTATCCTGAATATCTCCCACACCTATAATCGCAACATCAACATCCTGAATATCAATACTTTTTAAAGACTTCTCATCAGTAGCATTAAGAATAACTGCTTTTGTAACCTTATCTTTTATAGCGTTTACAACAGATTCATCTTTATCAATAGCAATAATATCTTTATTTAATTGTGCAAGAGTTTCAGCAACAGCAGAACCGAAAATACCAAGACCTATAACAGCAAAATTTTTTCTCATAATAACACCTCTTTTTAACCAACGCTTAAACTTTCTTCAGGATATCTTATATCATTACCGCCTTTTTCAAGAATTGAAACAGCAAGAGTTAAAGGTCCTACTCTTCCTATAAGCATTAAAATAATTATTACACCTTTGCTGAAAGAAGAGAGAAAAGGTGTAATACCAGTTGAAAGGCCTACAGTTCCGAAAGCAGATACTACTTCAAACAAAATTTCAATAAAGGAAAAATTTCTTCCTTCAATCGTAAGAATTAAGAGAAATCCTATAAAGACAGCGGTTATTGAAAGCATAAAAATAGAGAGAGCTCTCCGGACAATAGTATCATTTATGGTTCTGTAAAAAGCCACTACATTTTTATTACCTTTTAAAATAGAAGTAATTACAAAATAGAGTGTAGCGAAAGTTGTTGTTTTAATACCGCCGGCAGTAGAACCGGGTGAACCGCCAATAAACATAAGCAAAATAAGTATCAACAGACTGCTGTTAGACAGGCTGTAAATATTTACAGTATTAAATCCTGCTGTTCTTGCTGTTACGGACTGAAAATAAGTGATTGAAACAGATTCCCCTATATTTTTATTTTTTAATATCCCGTTATATTCAAAAATAAACAACAAAATCATACCAACAATAATAAGAATTATTGTTGTAGTTAAAACAATTTTTGAATGAAGGCTTAAATTATTAGGAACAAATTTTAATTTAATTTTAAAAAATTTTTGAATTCTATTAATTTTATTAAGCAGAAAATTTCTAATCTCATAATTAACAAAGAAACCAAGTCCGCCGAAAACAATTAAAAAAGATATAGTAATAATTACCACCGGATCTTTGTAATAATTAATAAGACTATTTGAAAATAAGGAAAACCCTGCATTACAAAAAGCGCTGATAGAATGAAATATTGCATTAAAAGTTCTATGAGACAGATTGCCAAAGCGAGAATAAAGTACAAAAGCACCAATTGCTTCCATAATGAAAGTAAATCCAACAAGATATTTAAGTAATGAAGTAATATTACTAATATCGTATCTGTTCAAACCTTCCTGCAGAAGCAATTTTTCTCTAAATAAAATTTTTCTTCCGAGAATTAGAATAAAGAGAGTTGAAAAGGTCATCAATCCAAGTCCGCCGAACTGAATTAAAACAAGAAGAATAACCTGGCCTGCAAAATTAAATTTAGTTCCAACATCTATAACTGTCAGTCCTGTTACACATGTTGCTGAAGTAGCAGTAAAAACTCTATCAATCAAACTCATTCTTGAAGAATCAGAATAAACAGAAGAAAAAGAAAAGAGCACACTACCGATAATTATCAGCAACACAAAACTTAGTACAAGAATTCTGCTTGAAGTTAAAATATTATCTATATTAAATTTAAAATTCAC
>CAYQNP010000151.1:0-4259 GCA_964418785.1 uncultured Spirochaetia bacterium
TTTATTTTTTGTTATAGTTATAATTTTAATTGGAGCTGGTATAGGCAGAAAATTGCGGTTAAAATTTATAGCATTTAATTCGGAAATACAAGCTTTAAATTTTATTCTTGATGTGGGATTGGGATTAGGGGTAATAAGTTATATTATGTTTTTGTTTAATATGGCAAGAATTATAGTTTTCCCATTGCAATATCTGATTTTGATTATATTGAGTTTTATATTTTATAGAGAAATTGTTTATTATGTTAAGGAAATAGGGGGGTGGAAAAAAAATATTAGAAGTTATAAATTAAAAGTTACTCCTGAATTTATATTGTTTTTAATATTAATTTTTAATTTAATAATAATTTTTCTTTCTTTATTTACTCCGCCAACTTCTACAGATGCAATTGGATATCATTTAACAGTTCCAAAACTCTATATACAAAATAATGGATTTATACCTACACCTTTTATTGTTCAATCGGCAACTCCATTCAACATAGAGATGATATATGAATTATTATTATGGGTAACCGGTAAAGGATATTCCGGGAAGATAATGCATTTTATATTTTTTCTATTATTAATTGGTTTGGGATATATATATGGTAAAAAATGGACAAAAGATAAACGCATTGGTATATTGGCAATAACTATATTTACTTTAACGCCTTTTGCTATTTATCTTGCATCTACTGCTTATATAACATTTGGCGTTAATTTCTATGTTATTTTAGCAAGTATTATGTTTATAGAATGGCTTACTTCAAAAAATCAGAAATACATTATTCTGAGCGCAGTTTTCAGCGGGTTGGCGGCTGGTAGCAAAACAACTTCTTTAAGTATAATATTAATTTTTTCTTTTATTATTTTAGTTTATCTGTGGTTACATAAAGAAAATATAGGGTTGTTAAAAAAATATATATTAATTTCTGCTTTAATTGCATCTCCATGGTATATTAAAAATTTTATTTTATTAAAAAATCCTGTATGGCCTTATTTATACAGTATATTTGGAGGGAAGTATCTTGATAAACATTTTGTAAATATAATACTACATAAGGTTAAACTGTATGGATTTCATACATTTACACATTTTTTTACTATTTTTTATGATATAACTTTTTATCCTATATATGGTGGTCCTTTAAATAATTATGGTGTTGTTTTTCTTTCTCTTTTACCTGGAATTTTGTTGATTAAAAGAAATAAAATTATTAACTTATTATTAATATATATTTTTGTGTTTAGTATTATTTTTTATCTTTTAACACAGCAATATCGTTTTATAGTTCATATAATGTTCTTTTTAGCAATTTTAATTAGTATAGTCTATTATTCTGTTAATTATAAAGTTGTAAGATTTCTCTTGTCTATAATGATTTTAGTAAATCTTTTATTTTTTTCAGTCTATAATCTTGGCGGGCATTTTAATAGATTAAAATTGCTTGTTGGAATAATTGATAAAGAAGAATTCTTGGAAAAAAAATTTGGAGAATATAAAATATATAAGTTCGTGAACAAACACTTAGATAAAAAAGATAAGATATTGTTGTTTACGGCTAATTCTTATTATCTTGATATTCCATACATATGGGGCGGGAGTATAGAACAAAATATAATCAAGTATAATACTACTTCAATACGTTTATATAATAATTTACTAAATCACGATATTAACTATATTTTATATAATAAAAATATTAAGCCGTTTAAAAATTTTGATATTTTTAAAATGAGATATTTAAAATTAGTAAAAGAAATAAACGGATATATTCTTGCAAAAGTAAAAAGGGAGAAATGAATATGCTGGTATCTATTATTATTCCGGTTTATAATGAAGAAAATTTTATTGAAACATTAATAAAAAAAGTTTATAGTGTTAAAATTAATATCGCAGAAAAAGTACGAAAAGAGATAATAGTAGTTGATGACGGTTCTACTGATAGAACGCCGAAGATATTGAAAAAAATAAAGAATAAATATAATCTACAACTTGTTTTAAACCACTACAATAGAGGCAAAGGTAAAGCTTTAAGAGATGGTTTTAAAATTGCAAGTGGGGATATTATAATAATTCAGGATGCCGATTTAGAATATAATCCGGAAGAATATAATAAACTATTAAAACCAATATTAGAAAATAAAGCTGATGTAGTTTACGGTTCAAGATTTATCTCAAATGAACCTCATAGAGTATTATATTTCTGGCATTATGTGGGAAATAAATTTCTTACTACTATATCCAATATGTTGACAAATTTAAATTTATCTGATATGGAAACATGTTACAAAGTTTTTCGCAGGGATATATTGAATAAAATAAAATTAAAGGAAAATCGGTTTGGATTTGAGGTGGAATTTACAAGTAAAATTGCAAAAATTAAAGATATTAGAATTTATGAGATTGGAATCTCTTATTATGGACGCAGTTATTCAGAAGGAAAGAAAATAGGCTGGAAAGATGGGCTTCATGCATTGTTTTTAATGATTAAGTATAATATATTTTAATCAATAGTTTATTTTATATAAGATGTGAGTTGTTTGTAAAAGTTGGGCCGTTTTAAAAAAGATTGACTAAATAAAAAAAAGTTATATGTTGAAGTTACTTAATAATTCTATAAAGGATGGTGTATATGGAATTAAGAGATAAAATACAGAAAAGAGATGCAAAAGTTGCTATAATAGGATTAGGATATGTAGGTCTGCCGCTTGCGGTTGATGCTGCAAAGGCAGGTTTTAAAGTGACAGGAATCGATATGCAGGATAGCAAAGTTAATTTGATTAATAATGGAAAAAATTATATAGGCGATGTAGCGGATGATGATTTGAGAGAAGTAGTAAAAAATAAAAATCTACAGGCTGTTAAAGACTTTGCGATAATAAAAGATATGGATGTGATTGTTATCTGTGTACCAACACCGTTGAATAAATATAAGGAACCGAACATATCTTATGTCCAGAATGTTTCAAAAGAGATATCAAAATATATAAAAAAGGATAGTCTGGTTATATTAGAAAGTACTACTTATCCGGGCACAACTGAAGAGATTGTGCAGACTGAAATAGAGAAAAGCGGATTAAAAGCCGGCGATGACTTTTTCCTTGTGTTTTCGCCGGAAAGAGTAGATCCGGGAAATAAAAAATATAAGACGCATAATATTCCTAAAGTTATAGGCGGCATAAATGAAAGGAGCAGTGAACTGGCATCTGCATTTTACGGTTCTTTTATAGAAAAAACGCATATCGTATCATCTCCGCGAGTCGCTGAAATGACTAAATTATTAGAGAATATATTTAGGATTGTTAATATTTCAATGATAAACGAACTGGCTTTACTTGCCGGAAAAATGAAAATTGATATCTGGGAAGTAATAGAAGCAGCGTCTACAAAACCGTATGGGTTTATGCCGTTTTATCCGGGTCCGGGGCTGGGCGGTCATTGTATCCCAATAGACCCTTTTTATTTAAGCTGGAAGGCAAAAGAGTTTGATTTCTATACTCGTTTTATTTCTCTTGCAGGAGAAATAAATGATTTAATGCCTCATTTTGTAGTTACAAAAGTTATATCTGCTTTAAACTCTGTAAAAAAATCTGTAAATGGCAGTAAAATACTGGTACTTGGTGTGGCTTACAAGAAGGATATTGAAGATTTACGCGAATCCCCTGCATTAAAAATAATTAAGGATTTAATTAAAAAAGGAGCTGATTTCTCATATAATGATAATTATGTTCCGGAATTAAAGTTGGAAGATAAAATTTTTAAAAGCGAAAAATTTACTGCTGATACTTTGCAAAAGGCTGATTGCGTTTTAATAACAACAGACCATTCTTATTATGATGAGAATTTAATTGTTAATAATAGTAAGTTAATTGTAGATACAAGAAATGTGATTAAACGCAGAGATTTAAATAATTTATTTAGATTATAGTGATTGTTTAATAAATAAGAGGTATATAATCTGTATTTTTATGAATAAAAAGATTTTATCTGTAATAGGGGCGAGGCCTCAATTCATAAAAGCTGCTCCATTATCACGTGAATTAAGAAAGTTTTTTACTGAAATATTGGTTCATACCGGTCAGCATTATGACCGAAATATGTCTGAACTGTTTTTCGAAGAATTAAGCATTCCGACAGCTGATTATAATCTTGGAATAGGAAGCGGCTTGCATGGCGAACAAACAGGAAAAATGTTAATGGAAATTGAACAGATATTGTTAAAGGAAAATCCTGATATGGTTTTGGTTTACGGTGATACAAATTCTACTCTTGC
>CAYQNP010000152.1:0-3717 GCA_964418785.1 uncultured Spirochaetia bacterium
CTTGTCTTTATTCTCATCAAAAGTTTTCTTTGTTTGATAAACTAACTGCTCTGCTTGATTTACTGTTTCAATCTCTTCTCTCTTCTTCTTATCTTCTTCATACTTCTTTGCTTCTTCTTGCATCTTTTTAATTTCCTCTTCAGTTAAATTAGTTGATGCTACAATTTTAATTGATTGTTCTTTTCCAGTTCCTAAATCCTTTGCACTTACATTTACAATTCCATTTGCATCAATATCAAAAGTAACTTCAATTTGAGGAACCCCTCTTGGTGCAGGAGGGATTCCCTCTAAATTAAATGAACCTAACAACTTATTATCAGCAAACATTGCTCTTTCTCCTTGTGCTACCCTAATTGTAACTACTTGTTGATTGTCCTCAGCAGTTGAAAACACTTGTGATTTTTTAGTAGGAATTGTAGTATTTCTCGGAATTAATGTAGTCATAACACCGCCCAATGTCTCAAGACCAAGAGATAATGGAGTAACATCAAGTAATAAAACATCCTTAACATCACCCTGTAATACACCAGCCTGTATAGCTGCACCAATAGCAACTACTTCGTCAGGATTTACTCCTTTGTGCGGCTCTTTCCCAAAGAAATTCTTTACAACTTCCTGTACCTTAGGTATTCTGGTAGACCCACCAACAAGTATTACTTCATCAATATCACTTACACTTAACTTTGCATCCTGCAAAGCATTCTTACACGGCTCAAGAGTAGACTCAATTAAATCACTAAGTAATGATTCAAGTTTTGCTCTTGTTAATTTCATCTGTAAATGCTTTGGCCCACTTGAATCTGCTGTTATAAAAGGCAGATTTATCTCTGTTTCAAGTGTAGAAGACAACTCAATTTTTGCCTTTTCAGCAGCTTCTCGTAAACGCTGTAATGCCATTGCATCATTTCTTAAATCTACTCCATTCTCTTTTTTAAACTCATCTGCAATATAATCAATTATTCTTTGATCAAAATTATCTCCACCAAGATGTGTATTACCATTAGTAGACTTAACTTCAAAAACTCCTTCTCCTATCTCAAGGATAGAAATATCAAAAGTACCGCCGCCTAAATCATACACAGCGATTTTTTCATTTTTCTTTTTATCAAGACCATAAGCCAATGCAGCAGCTGTAGGCTCATTTATTATTCTCAAAACATTAAGCCCGGCTATCTTCCCTGCATCTTTTGTTGCCTGTCTCTGCGCATCATTAAAGTAAGCCGGTACTGTAATAACAGCATCTGTAACTTTCTGACCCAGATAATCTTCAGCTGTCTGTTTCATTTTCTGCAGTATCATAGCAGATATTTCCGGTGGAGAATATAATTTCCCCATTATATCTACTCGCGCATCATCATTAGGACCTTTTACAACTTTGTACGGTACAAGTTTTATCTCTTCAGATACTTCATTGTATCTGCGACCCATAAACCTTTTAATAGAAAATACTGTATTTTCAGGATTTGTAACAGCCTGTCTTTTTGCTATTGCACCTACAAGTGTTTCGTTATTTTTTGTAAATCCAACTACAGAAGGCGTAGTTCTTGTACCCTCTGCGTTCTGTATTACAACAGGCTCGCCTCCTTCAAGTACAGCTACGACAGAATTAGTCGTCCCTAAATCTATACCTATTGCTTTAGCCATTTTAAAACCTCCAATTATTTTTCTTTTTTTATGTTTTTTATATAACCACACACTTAAATTTGTCAAGTTTCTTTATTCTTTTAAGCAAGAGATATTTTGGGCCGATGAGGATATAACACTGGCATAGCAGGAAAAAGAAATAGCAAGATAATGCCTGTGTAGAGAGAAGTCATTTAACAGATGTACAATTATTGGTTCACCATATGGAGCCGGAATAAAATAAAAGAAAGTTAATAGAAATGAAAAGGTATTACAATGTAATAAGGTCGCACATAGAGGAGTCATAAATTATAGAAATCCGTATGATAAATTAAAGAGCAGTAAAAGATATAGATATGAGAGAGAAAGTAGAGTAAAATTTCCGGTGATAAAATCAGACAAATATGCAGTTGCCTTTTTTAGAATGTGATAAACTATTAAATACTTACCCTGGTAACGATATGTATGCCCATGACTAAAGCAAAAAAATATTGACTTTACAATCTCCATAAATATATTTTACAAAAACAGAAAAGGTGAAGTTATATGAGTAACAATATAATTGTACAAAAATTCGGCGGAAGTTCGATGGGCGATGAAGAAAAAATCAAAAATGTGGCTCGCAGAATATCTTCCACCTATAAACAGGGGAAAAAAGTTGTAGTAGTTGTATCGGCAATGGGAAAAACTACTGATAATCTTGTTAAACTTGCATATAACATAAATCCCACTCCGTCAAAAAGAGAAATGGATATGCTTCTTTCAACAGGAGAACAAATTTCTATATCTCTTCTTGCAATGGCATTACACAAATTAAACATAGATGCAATATCTCTGACAGGATTACAGGTAGGTATTAATACAGACAGTGCACATACAAAAGCAAAGATTCTGGACATAAAAACAAACATTTTAAGGAAGTATTTAAATAAAGGCAAAGTAGTAATAGTAGCAGGATTTCAGGGTGTAGATAAAAATATGAACATAACCACCCTGGGAAGAGGCGGTTCAGATACAACAGCAATGGCGCTGGCAGCTGCTCTAAAAGCTGACCTGTGCGAAATATATACTGATGTTGACGGAGTATACACTTCCGACCCGAGAGTTATAACTGATGCTGTAAAACTTGATTATATAACATACGACGAAATGCTGGAAATGGCATCACTCGGTGCAAAAGTAATGCATTCAAGAGCAGTTGAAATAGCTAAAAGATTTAATGTAAAATTTGAAGTAAAATCAAGTTTTAAGAAAACTAAAGGAACAATTGTTTATAAGGAGTTTAAAAATATGGAAAATTTAGTTGTAACAGGAGTAACAACCAATAAAAACGAAGCAAAGATAACAATTACTGATTTACCGGATAAACCCGGAATTGCAGCCAAAATATTTAAACTGTTATCTGACAATAATATAAATGTAAACATGATTGTGCAAAGTTCAAGCCCGAATAAAACAAACGACATCTCATTTACTATAGATGCTTCAGACTTAACCGATGCAAAAAAAATAATTGATAAAAATCTAAAATCCATAGGCGGAAAAAATGTTTACTATGACAAAAATATAGGTACTGTGTCTATAGTAGGAATAGGAATGCGTTCACATCCCGGAATTGCCAAGACTATGTTTGAGACTTTATCAAAGAATAAAATAAATATTCAGATGATTTCAACTTCTGAGATTAAAATATCCTGTGTCATAGAAAGAACAAAAGTAGACACAGCTGCAAAGAAATTGCATAAAGCCTTTCAATTGCATAATATCAACAAAAAAACAAGAGGTTAAAAATGAAAAAGAATATGCTCTACTATTATGATACAACTTTAAGAGACGGTTCTCAGGCAGAAGGTGTCTCTTTTTCACTTATAGACAAAATTAAAATAACAGAATTACTTGATCGACTCGGAATATCATACATAGAAGGCGGCTGGCCGGGTTCGAATCCCAAAGATATTGAATATTTTAACGAAGCCAAAAAATTAAAACTTAAAAATGCAAAAATTTCAGCCTTCGGGAGTACACGATATCACAAAAATAAAGCTGAAAATGATCCTAATTTACTCGCTTTAATAGAGGCAAAAACACCTGTTG
>CAYQNP010000153.1:0-8043 GCA_964418785.1 uncultured Spirochaetia bacterium
AAGGTACTTCCGGGATTCTTGTAATGGGCAAGAAGGAAGAGAAAAAGATAAAATATAATGATTTTAACAGCTGTATCAGTTGTTCAAAGTGTTTAATGGTATGCCCGATAAAATTAAATCCGTCTATGCTTAGTATTCTCGGAGAATATGATAAGTGGTCAGAGATGACAGATTGGAATTTAATGGATTGTATAGAGTGCGGTAGTTGCAGTTATATCTGTCCTGCAAACAGGCCTATTGTACAGTTTATAAAAATGGGGAAAATATATGCAAGGAGTAAAAAACAGTAATGTATAATATTAGTGTTTCACCGCATATACACAGTAAAGAAAGTATTTCCCGAATAATGTGGGATGTTGTTATTGCTCTTATTCCTGCGTTGCTTGCTTCAATATATTTTTTCGGAATGCGGGCATTCTGGATGGAAGTTGTTACTGTTATTGCAGCAGTTTTGAGTGAAATATTTATTAAGTTATTGTTGAAAAGAAAGATAACAATTTCAGATGGTTCTGCGGTTGTAACAGGATTGCTTGTTGCATACAATATGCCTGTTGGAGCACCGTTTTATGTGCCTGTTGTAGGAGCTGTTTTTGCAATTGTTATTGTTAAAGAACTTTTTGGCGGTTTAGGAAATAATATTTTTAATCCTGCACTTGCAGGCAGGGTTTTTGTTATGTTTGCCTGGTTGCCGGAAATGACAACATGGCATGCACCTCTTAAGTCCGGTTGGTGGCAGCATGGTTTTAATTTTTTTAGTGCAAAACTTGATGCTGTAACAACTGCCACACCTCTTGCAGTTGCAAAACTGCAGGGATTGTCTAATCTTGTTGCACAATTTAGTGATAAGGCTGATATGTATTGGAATCTTTTTATAGGCAATTGCGGCGGTTGTATTGGTGAAACTTCTGCTCTTGCACTTTTAATCGGTGCATTATATCTTTTAAAGAGAAAAGTTATTATTCCTGTAATACCTGTTACATACATTGCAACAGTATTTGTTGTTACTTATCTCGCAGGTGCAGATCCTGTATTTCATATATTGGCCGGCGGTTTAATGCTTGGGGCATTTTTTATGGCAACGGATTATGTTACAACACCTATCACTATAAAAGGTATGATAATATTCGGAATTGGGGCAGGCTTAATGACAGTCCTGTTGAGATTAAAAGGCGGTTTGCCTGAAGGTGTATCTTTTTCTATTTTACTGATGAATACATTGTCACCGTTAATTGACAGATATACAGCAAAACGAAAAATTTACGGGTATAAAAAATGAAAATAGCTGAATTTACAAAAGGTTTTATTAAAGAGAATCCTATATTTGTTATAATGCTTGGTTTGTGTCCTACGCTTGCTGTTTCTACTAAAACAGTTTATGGTCTGGGAATGGGACTTGCTACAACTGTAGTTTTGCTCGGGTCTAATACTATTATTTCTTTAATTAAAAATTTTATACCTGATAAAATTCGTATACCTTCGTATATAGTTGTTATTGCTACTTTTGTTACAATTGTAGACTATATGCTGCATGCGTATGTTCCGCCTTTACACAAGGCGCTGGGGATTTTTATTCCGTTAATTGTTGTTAATTGTATTATTCTCGGTAGAGCTGAAGCCTTTGCTTCTAAAAATAATGTGGGAGATTCAATACTTGATGCTCTGGGAATAGGACTCGGGTTTACTTTGTCTCTTACTATACTTGCACTTATCAGAGAGTTGCTGGGATCCGGTACTATAACTTTAAAAATGCTTGATTATGGTTGGGTCTGGAAAATTAAAGGATTTAAACCTTTGTCTATAATGATTTTACCACCCGGTGCATTTATTACCATTGGAATTTTAATGGGAATTTTTAATCATTTTAAAATGAAAGCAGAGGGTAAAAAGTAATGGAATTAAGTCGTATTTTTATAATTATTATAAGTGCATCTCTTATAAATAATTTTGTTCTTTCAAGGTTTCTTGGGCTATGTCCGTTTATTGGTGTTTCTAAAAAAATGGACTCTGCTATTGGTATGGGAATGGCTGTTACTTTTGTTTTGACTCTTGCATCGATAATTATTTATCTTGTTAATAAATATGTATTGTTAGCTTTGCATGTTGAATTTTTACGAACAGTAACTTTTATTCTTGTAATTGCTGCTCTTGTTCAATTAGTTGAAATGTTTATACAGAAGTTTTCTCCTATATTGTACGAAGCACTGGGTATATATTTGCCGTTGATAACAACTAATTGTGCTGTTCTTGGTGCAACATTGATAAATGTTAGTGAAAAATATAATTTATTGGAAAGCACAGCTCACGGTTTCGGGGCAGGTGTTGGTTTTACAATAGCTCTTATATTAATGTCAAGTATAAGAGAAAAACTTGAAAATTCAAAAATACCGGAAAGTTTTAAAGGAGCGCCTACAGCTTTTCTTGCTGCAGGTATAATATCTTTAATATTTTTATGTTTTAAAGGAATAATTGCAGAATAGAGGAGATACATGGTATCATTAATTATAATATCAACAATTAGTATAGGTATTCTTGGAATTTTATTCGGAGCATTATTAGGATATGCAGGCAATAAATTAAAAGTGGAAGTTGACCCTAAAGTGCAGCAGATAGAAGAGTCATTGCCGGGTGCGAACTGCGGTGCGTGCGGTTACCCCGGATGTTCAGGTTATGCTAAAGCTGTTGCTGAAGGTAAGGCTCCTATTACTCTGTGTTCTCCCGGTGGTCCTGAAACTGAAAAAGTTATAGCAGAAATAATGGGTGTGGAGCATGAAGAAGGTGCAACTCCTCCTGTTGCTCATGTTAAATGCAGCGGCGATAATAAAACTGTTAAAACAAATGCTAATTATAAAGGTGTTTTAACTTGTAATGCTGTTCATTATACCACTCAGGGAGATAAAGCCTGTGTTTACGGGTGTTTGGGATATGGTGATTGTGAAGAAGCCTGTCCGTTTGATGCTATATTTGTACTTGAAGACGGACTTCCGCATGTTATAGAGGATAAATGTACAGGATGCGGTTTGTGTGCAGAAGCATGTCCGCGTGATATTATTGAAATGGTCCCGCGTAATGCTAAAATCTTTGTTAACTGTGTTTCTTATGATTTTGGTCCTGATGTTAGTAAGGTTTGTAAAAAAGGCTGTATTGGTTGTTCCTTGTGTGCCAGAATGACTAATAATGTTGTTATTAAAATGGAAGATAAACTTGCTGTAGTTGATTTTAATGAGCCGTATGAAGGTGATTCTTCTGTGGCTGATAAATGTCCTACAAAGGTAATTGAATTTAGAGGATAATGGGCCGTTAGCTCAATTGGTAGAGCAACTGACTCTTAATCAGTAGGTTGCAGGTTCGATTCCTGCACGGCTCAAATAAAAAAATAAAAATTTTTTCTTGACAAAAGGAGAATTGTTGTTATATTTCTTATTGATAATGAATATCATTATCAAAATACGGTTAAAGGAGGTGTTGATATGCCGTATGGAGATAGAACAGGACCAGCAGGTTTAGGACCTATGACGGGTCGTGGAGCAGGTTTTTGTGCAGGATATAATACTCCCGGATATGCTAATCCGTATGGTGGGCGTTATGGTGCAGGTAGAGGTTACGGATACGGCAGACGCAATGGATTCGGCCGCGGTTTCGGGTATGGTAGAGGCTGGAGATGGAATGCTCCGGCTTATAATGTGCCTTATTATTCTCCTGCGCCTATTTCAAAAGAAGATGAAGCGAAGTTTTTAAAAAATGAAATTGACTTGATTGAGAAAGAATTACAGGCTGCAAGGGATAGATTAAAGGAAATCGAATCAGAATAAAGAATAATTCTGTCTCTTCAATATTAGCTGTGAGGTGAGAATATTTCTCACCTCTTTTTTTTATTTTTTTCAGAATAGTTAAAAAAGGAGGAATATTTTATGAAAATCTTAATTTCCGCATTAGGAGAAGGGCTTGAAGCAAAATTTAGTGAAAGATTTGCCAGAGCTGATTACTTTGTTATTTATGATACAGAGAGTGATAAAGTAGAGAGTGAGCAGAATGAATTTAAAGATGGGCAGAGTGGGGTTGGAGTTAAAGTATCTCAATATATTGCAGATAAAGGTGTAAATGTAGTAATTGCAGGTGATTTTGGACCTAAGGCATATGATACTTTAAAGTCATTGGGGATAAAGATGTTTTTATTCAAAGGTGCGACAGTGAAAGATGCGCTTAATGGTTATAAGGAAAATAAACTTGAAGAAAAAAAATAGAGGTGGATAATGCCTGGTTTTTTTAAAGGATTTCACAATCATGGCAGACGAAATACAATGCCGAGGACACTAATCCTTGAATTTCTTGCCTCGCATCCGGATAAGCATTTTTCTGCAAAAGAAATATATGAGGCTTTGCTTAATAATAATATTTACATAGGCATTGCCTCTGTTTACAGAAATGTAGAATTATTGTCCAATCTGGGATATATTAAAAAATATAATTTTGACGACGGCAGTTATAGGTATCAATATAAAGATATGAAAAACGAGCACCATCACATAATCTGCAAAGAGAGCGGGAAAATCATAGATTTTAATATTGATAAAGAGTTATCAGATAAAATAGAAGATTTGAAAAAGCGATTAGAGAAAGAGTATGGTGTTATAATTGATGATTATGAATTAAAATTTTATGGAAATATAAAGAAGGAATAGATATGGAAAACATAAAGATAGCAGTTGCAAGCGGAAAAGGCGGAACAGGTAAGACAACAGTATCGGTTAACCTGGCTGTATCATTGAGAGATTTACTTAAAAAAGAAATACAACTTGTTGATTGTGATATTGAAGAGCCGAATGATATTCTTTTTTTTAAGTTAGATTCTGAGTTTAATCGAAAAGTCGGAATAAAAGTTCCGGTTATAGCGCCTGAGAAATGTACATATTGCGGTATATGTTCTGAAGTATGCGAATATAATGCAATTGCAATTATCAAATCTGCAAAGAAGTTTTTTATATCAGAAGATTTATGTCATGGCTGCGGTGCATGCTTCCATTTCTGTCCTGAAAATGCTATGTATGAGAAGGAAAATTTAATTGGTGAAATTAATATTTATCGTGATATGAATTTAAAAATTATAGAAGGGAAACTCAATATTTCGGAATCAATGCCTACACCTGTTTTAAGAGAAACTTTAAAAGAGGTTGACAACAAATTATTGACCATATATGATGCTCCGCCGGGAACCTCTTGTTCTATGGTTACAACTGTCACAGAAGCAGATTATGTAATTCTTGTTACTGAGCCAACACCGTTTGGATTTAATGATGTAAAACTGGCAATAGATGTAGTTAAAGATCTTGGTAAACCATTTGGAGTTATAGTTAATAAATCAAACCTCGGAGACAGAGAAATTTATAATTTTTGCGAAGAGAATAATATACCTATTTTACTTGAAATTCCTTTTGATAAAAAAATAGCAGAAGTGTATTCAGAAGGCAGAATAATTGTAGAGAATATATCTGCGTATAAAGAAAAGTTTTATAATGTTTATGAAAAAATAAAAAATATATTGGGGAAGAGTTAAAATGAGACAAATAGTAATTTTAAGCGGCAAAGGCGGAACAGGAAAAACAAGTTTTACATCTGCTATTGCTTCAATTATGGAAGAAGGAATAATTGCTGATTGTGATGTTGATGCTTCAGATATGTTTCTTATATTAGAGCCTGAAGTTATTTCCAGAAATGATTTTCCCGGAGGTAAAGTTGCCGTTATTAATCAAGAAGATTGTATAGCCTGTAATAAATGTTATGAAGTCTGTAATTTTAATGCAGTAATAGTAAAGAATAATGAATATACAATAAATCCGTATGCCTGTGACGGTTGCGGGTTTTGCGTAAGAGTTTGTCCTACAAATACAATTGATTTTATTCAGAACATAGCAGGAGAATGGTATATTTCCAATACACGATTCGGGAAATTGGTTCATGCAAGATTAAGGCCGGGTGAAGAGAATTCCGGAAAACTGGTTACAATGGTGCGTCATCAGGCCCGGATTCTTGCAGAAGAAGAAAAAAAGGAATTGATTATTATAGACGGACCACCGGGTATAGGCTGCCCTGTAATATCAGCATTATCAGGTGTTGATGATGTTATTATTTTAACCGAGCCTACAAAATCAGGATTAAGCGATTTAAAAAGAATGGCTGAAACTGCTAAACATTTTAATGTTCCTGTATCTGTTATAATAAATAAATTTGATTTAAACGAGAAAATATCCGATGAGATTGAAAGTTTTTGTATTGAAAGTAATTATAATTTTTTAGGCAAACTGAAATTTGACGAAATATTTGTAAAATCTATGATAGCAAGAAAGTCTGTTGTTGAATATGACAGGGATGCAGAGGTGAGTATAAATATTATTGAAATAGCTAAAAAGGCGGGTATCAAGCTAAAGGGAGAATATTTATGAGTGATTTAAAAGATAGAGTTATTAATGCGTTAAAAGAAGTGGTTGACACAGAAATAAATATGAATGTTATAGACGGGAAAATGATTTTTGATCTTGAAGTTACAGAAGAGAGAGTAAGTCTGAAATTCAGGCCTACTTCGCCAATATGTCCTATTGCATTAAAACTTGCCACAGAAGTGAAGGATAAATTGGTATCGCTTAATATTTTTAAGACAGTAAAAGTTGAAGTAATTGATCATGTTATGGCGCCCAAAATAAATGAAACATTAAATTCATATTAAAAGGAGTATTATATGAAATTAAAAGTAGCAGTTGGAACGGATGATAATAAGAAATTCACGAATGAACATTTCGGTGATTCAAAATATTTTCTTATTTATAACTGGGATGACGATGGAATTCATCTGGTTGAAGAAAGGAAGAATATTAAATTTGACGAAGAAACCCATGGCGATGCAAAAAAAGCATCCCATATATCAAATCAATTAAAAGATGTCAATGTTTTAATGGCAAAAGTTTTTGGTCCTAATATTGTTAGAATTAGAAAAAATTATGTTCCTGTTGTATCAAGAATAGATATTATAGAAGAAGCATTAAATCTTTTGAATAGTCGAAAAGAGGAGATTTTAGAGAATATAGAGAAAGAAGGAGATAAAGATATAATATATCTGGAAAAATAAAGGAGGAAATAAAATTATGTTTGGACGCGGAATGGGAAGAGGGATGGGTCGTGGCGGTGGTCAGGGCAGAATGGGGGGAGTAGGTGCCGGCAGCGGAGGATATTGTATATGTATAAATTGCGGAAATAAAATTCCTCATGAAAGAGGTGTGCCCTGTAATCAGCAAGTATGTCCTGCTTGCGGCTCGCCAATGACAAGAGATCTCGGCGGTATAAATGTTTCAGGAACTTCTGATATTCGCAAATCGGATATTAATATGGTATCAGCAAATAAGTCTGAAAAATATACAAAGGCTTATATAAAGCCAGAATTATGTAAAGGGTGTAGAGTATGTATGCCGGCCTGTAAATATGATGCAATGAAATTTGACGGTGAAAAAGTAGTAATATTAGAGCATAAATGTACCGGCTGTTTTGATTGTATTGCTGCATGTCCTTTCGGAGCAATTATTAAGGTTTAGCAATATATTATGTTTTATCATTTTTTATCGTGTTGTAAATAATAATAACATTATAAAATAATAAAAAAAGTATGAAATTTTACTTGACTTTTTTTTAGAATGGATTAAACTAAATAGTAGAGCGTAATATTTTATAATTGGAGGTGGATATTATGATTAAAAGAATAGTAATGGGGGTATTTATTTTAGGAGTTGTTATAGGAATCATAGCAATAAATGATTCTTATGCAATAGGGGTAACGAGCGGTACAACAATCACCAATAAAGCTGTTATATCAGGTGGAAATTTTTCTAATTTAACAAATTCAATTACTACGAATGTAAGAACAATAATAGGTGCAAGTTGGGCCGGTGGTGCAGATAACAATACTGTAAGTGGTGGAAATGTAACTACTTTAACCACACATTTTACTAATTTAGGAAACGCTGACGGGACGGTATGGGTATTCGGCGTAACTGCGTCTAA
>CAYQNP010000154.1:0-4351 GCA_964418785.1 uncultured Spirochaetia bacterium
TAATATTTTTCTAAAATTCTTTATAGCCTTTTTATAATTTTTATTCTTATACGCAGAAACTGCTTTAGAATAGAAACTGCTGCATTTATCGTCAATCTCTTTATTAATTTGCTTAAGCATTTTAGCAGCATCAGTATGATTCGGATCAGCCTTCAGAACACTTGAAAATCTTGATTTTGCTCTCTTTAAATCGCCTTTTTTATAGTAAGCCATCCCGTCGTTGAACCATTTAGAAGACTGTTTCTTACCCTCTTTTATTGCTTCATTAATTAACCTTTTAGCAGTTTTATCTTTATTATTATAATCCAGAACAAGTGTAAATTTTTCTATAGCATTAGCATAATCTGCTTTATCCATTAATTTCTTACCTTCTTCAAGAGCAGATTTAGCCATTTGAGCCTGATTCAGCATATCTTTTATTTCATCATTATCCGGTTCAACTTCAAGAACATATTTAAAATCTTTTATAGCAGCATCATAATCTCCATTACGAAAAGCCTTTTTCCCAAGACTCTTCTTTTCTGTAACTTTCGTAAATATAATACTGTTCACTTCTAAAAGTTTCTTTTTTGCTTTTGAATGATTAGGATTTGTTTCAAGCGCTTTCTGTAAATAAAATTTTGCTTTAAGATAATCTCCTCTGTTAAAATATTCTATTCCTTTGTTATAATTTTTATTAAGACTCTCTTCCTGTGCCCGCTTTGCATACTGAATGTACTCGTCTATTGTTTTATTCTGCGGGTCTATCTCTTTAACTTTCTTCCATTCATTTATAGCCTGCTCAAATTTTTTCTTTCTATAGTATATTAATCCGTCTGTTATAATCTTTGCGATTTTCTCCTGTTTAAGTAAATCCTGTAAATTATCTTCACATTTCTTCAAATAAGTTTTAGCTTTTTCATTTTCAGGATCTATTTTTAAAGCCTTTTTAAAATATATTCGAGCCTGTTCATAATTTTTATTATAAAAATAATCCATTCCATTTTTAATATTCTGTGCAAGATCTATCTGCGTTTTATTTTCTTCATACAATTTTTTTGTTTTTTCTATCATATTCTTAGCCGGCAGATATTCTGAATCTATCTCAAGTGCACTTTTAAATTCTTTTAAAGCATTTATATAATCTTTTTTATTAAAATAAGTCAATCCATTATTAAAATGTAATTTAAGCACCTTATCAAGTTTTTCCTGACATAATTTAATACCTTTTTTTGCTTCTTTATTATTTTTATCCAGTTTTGCAACTTCTCTATAATAACCGAGAGCATCGGAATATTTCTTTTTTCTAAAACTTTCTTTTGCAAGTTTTAAATTATATTTCACAGCATCCTTGATAAGGCTTTTTGCTTTATTTAGAAATTTTTTTGCAATTTTATTCTCAGGGTCTACTTTTAATACTTTTTTAAAATTCTCAATAGCCGAAGCAAGATTGCCGTTACGCAAATCAGCCTTACCGGCTTCCAGAGGTTCATTAATTATTCTATCCAATTCGTCCCGTACTTTATTCAAATATTCAACTGCTTCCTGATTATCCGGATAAAGATTTACCGCTGTTTCAAATTCCTGGAGAGCAAGTTTTAACTGCTTTTTCTCATATAATTTTTTACCAGCATTTAGATGCGCAATTGACTCTCGCTTAGACTTTTCTGTTAATTTTAACTCTTTCAACCGCTCCTTTGTTTTATTTATGTAATCCAGTGTTTCTTTGGATTTAATAAGTTCATACGATTTTTTAAAATTATTCAAAGCATCTGCCCAGTTTGCATTCTGATAACTTAATAATCCCTGCTGAAATAAAGTCTCTGCTTCTGTTTTTTTCTCTTCTTCTCTCCGTTTTTGTACAAGTGTATCCTTAAGTATATTCTCATTCTCTTCTTTTAGTTTTAACGACGGTTTATGCTCGGGATTTAAATCAAGGGCTAAATTACAATTCTTAAGAGACTCTTCATAATTATTAAGTTTAAACAGTTTTAATGCTTTATTATAATATTTCTCAACAGAGGCTCTAACTCTGTTTTTTATATCAAGCATCATCTTTTTTGCTGCTTCATTTTCCGGATTAATATTTAATACTTCTCGCAGAGTATTTATTGCTTTTCCGAAAAGATTCTGTTCAGCATATTTTCTCGCTAATTCGAGTTTCATCCCAACCATTGCCTTCTCTTCTTCAGACATCCATTCTTCTGACTCAAGATATGCCTTGGCATTATTCAAGTAAAATTCGGCTGTGGGGTCATATCTGATATCAAGTACTTTTTGAAAGTATTTTATGGCTGTTCTATAATCTTTATTCTGATATGCAACTGTACCCTGATAGAAGTAATCCATACTTATTTCAGTGTCTTTCTTTTGTTTTATCTTATATTCAACACCAAAATTAAGATTTCCTGCAGAAATGTTTCTAACAGTTCCGGAATAAAACGAGAATTGAGAAAGATTAACAGTTAATCCAAAAGTAAAGTTATTCAGATCATAACCTGCTACAAACTGAATATATTTATACAAATCGTATTCTATACCAAAATGATGAAAGAAACTTGTTGCGGAAAAATCCGGTTCAATATATTTTTCTATATCATAGCTGAATAGCAAGTAATATCGTTTTAATCTATAACTCACCCCAAGTTGAACTTTAAGCGGGAGATCTTCTTTTTCCTGAATAAACTTATATCCTAACGGGATAAAATTTTTTCCTGTTAATCCTATGCGAAGTCCTGAAAGTGGAGAATATATAAAACCCACATCTGCATCAATACTGTTTATAGAATAGGTATCTATATTACTGTAAAAAAATTTTGCAGTAAACCCTGCATCAAATCCATGAAATATTCTCAGAGCAGATGAAAGTCCTATTTGAAGATAAGTCATAGAATAAAGACCGCCTTTACTCTGATCATAATTAAAAACTTCGAGATTATTAAAGCCCTGCCAAATAAAAGAGACTCCTATCTTCTGCTCATCACTGATATTGCCTATATAACTGAAATAAAGAATATTGCCAAGCCCAATCATAGAACTTGAATAATTGGCAGTAATAATATTCTGTCCGACTATAGAATTTATACCTGCAGGGTTATATATAGGAGCGCTGCCGTCATCAGATATAGAAGTATAAGCTCCGCCAAGACCTGCACCTCTACCACCTATACCGTCTCGCATAATTGGCCCGTATACTCCTCCTTCCCCGGCTCCAATTATTCTGATAGGTATGAGTAATATTAGAAAAATAGCTGCTAATACGGTTCTATTAATTTCCATTCTTCCTCACTGTTTTCTTTCTTTTTTCTGTCTGAATCTTTATTTTCATACACTTTATTAAGCCGTGATTCAATTAAAGCATATATCTCTTTATAATTTATTTTTGACTCATTACTTTTATAAGTTTCTATTATTCTTTCAGTAGATTGTGTTGCAAGTTTTATACTTTTTGAAATTTCAGCCATTGTTTCAGATACCAGAGCAAGCTCGTCTTCTTTCTTTATTTTACTTAATTCCCGCAACTTATAATAAAACTTCTTAGAGTAAATACCGGCAGCCGTCAATAATGATATAATGAAAAATAATTTTAATATATTTAAAAGAAATTTACCAAACGAATATGATTTATATATAATAGCAACAAAAATATTTAACGGCTTAATATATACTCTTTTTATTATATATTTTTCTTTTTTATAATCTATTGTTCCTGTATTAAGATTAGATTCAATTTCTCTTACAAATTCCGAATCACTGTATTTAAAAAATACCGCTTTCCCTTCTTTATTTAAAATAAGAATATTTCTGTCTAAATAAATATTTATTTCACTTAAATCAATTAAAAACTTTATCTTATATTTATCCCTATTTACAACATAATTATAATAAAGTTTTCCGTTTAAAGAAAATATCTTATTATCAGCATTTATATTTTTGCCGAAACTATATTTGAATTTATACTTATCAGATATAATTGTAAAAGATTTAATGTAATGAAGATTTTTTACGGAAAGTTCAAATAAATTAATAAAGCGTTTATCATTTATACCTACTGCTCTTTTTTCAAAATAATTAACAATAAAAGGAGACAAAGCTATAGTTTGGAGTTCTTTATGTTTTAGACTTATATAATTGTGGAATTTATCTATAAAATTCTGCAGTTTTTTTTCATTTTTTATATTATAATTATTATAAAAAATCCAATCAATAAAAGCATTGGAAAATTCAACAGAAGCAGGAAGATCAATTTTCGATTTTTCAGTTTCAGTCTGTTTTTTCTTTTTATATTTAGCAATTATTCTTGGATCCTTTATTAAATTAAGTGAAATCAGAAATCTGTCAGTAAGTTCAATAATTTTATCAACATATTTCT
>CAYQNP010000155.1:0-4790 GCA_964418785.1 uncultured Spirochaetia bacterium
GACTTCCGTCAGGATTTACTACATTATATTCAAGTCTATTTTCACTTGCATCTCTATAGACAACATAAATCTTATCATTAAACGGATTTACAGCTGCAGTAGGAGTTCTCTGATCTCCTGTAGCAGTATGATTAACTTTAACATCATTCTGCCATGTTCCGCCACCTGTATTTCCTATAAAATTTGTTAATTCAGTTCTATTACTAATATCCATTCTTTGAACCCAGACATCGTCTGTCCCGTCTCTGTAATCATTGTAAACAAAATAAAGATACTGTTTATTGGTAGAAAGCATTACATTATATTTAACATAATATCTTGCATAGGAAAGGTTCCACGGGTCACGCTTTTGAATATACATACCTCTTGTACCAACTGAACTTAAAGAAGTACCGTTATTGGTAAATATTCCCAGAATAGGTCCTCTATCGCCTTTATAGGTAGAAGAATTCCAAGCCCATTTATAAGCAAAAATATACTGATAATTCTCAAAAGAAAACAAAGTCGTTGCTCTATAAAAATAAGCACCATCAGCACTTCTATATGGAATTTGATATTCCGACGGTGATACACCTGTGCCGTCAGAATTTACTTTATAAACATAAGTTCTATCACCGCTTCCTGTCCAATACCATGTAGAAGCAGCATATAAAGTATCATCAGAGCCATATCCTGCTGTAACTTCCGTATCACCAACCCACCAGTGCATATCATCGCTTCCCGGATATCCGTCATCAATTCGAACTCCACCCCATTGTGCAGAAACAGTAGTACCGTTATCTACAAATCTCTCAGCATATAAATACCATAGTCCGCCATAATATCTTGCATAAGTTACATATATATGAGCCTTATCTTTCACGTATATTGAAGGTCTGTAAAATTCACCCGACAAAGTATCGATTTCAATATTAGTACTCCATACACTTGATCCGTCACTTGCATTTATTTTTGCAAGATAAACATGATAATCACCGTCTATTCTGTCATCTGCCCAGACAACATACAGAGAATCCGTACAAAAAGCTATATTTCCCCATTCATACTGATAATTATCTGCGGGATAATATCCATAAGCATATCCACTCTGTAAATAACCGCCTGTTACTCTATTATTATTATCATCTATATTATCAGAAGTACTGAAAGTTTCTGTAAAAGAAGGAATCTGTGCATATAGGCCTATACTTAGTGTTGCAAAAAAAACTATCATTAAAACCAATATTTTGTTTTTTTTCATAAATAAAATACCTTATTAATTATTTAACTTCTAATATTTTCTCTGTACTTTCTCTTGTTTGATTATTAGCAAAAGTTATTTCTAATTTAACTTTATATTTACCTGATTTTACATAATAACCTTCTTTATCTTTACCGTTCCATTTATATCTCTTAAATGCACCTTTTCCTTTTGTTTCAAATACGATATTTCCCTTTTCATCACGAATAACAAGTCTCCAGGCTTTTTGTCTTACCTTTAATTTCCTGAGCAAAGTAATCTTAACAGTATCACCTTTAAGCAATATATCAGAGTTAAAATTAAGAATAATAGCATATTTACTGGTATATACAAAAATTTCTCCAATCTCATCGAAGGCAACATTACCGCCATAGTCAACGACTCGTGCTTCAGCTTTATATTTTCCGTCATCAACAAATTTTTTCCCCTGACTTATTAAAGACTTACCGTTCCATTCTATCTGTTTTAATTTATATCTCACATTCTCAAGATTATCTTCCTTTTCAGCATAGACAACCTTGCCATTCTTATCCTTAATATCAAACGCCCAGCTTTTTATAGCACTTTCATCCTTTGCTTCTATATTAAATACGATTGATTTATTCTCACCGAAACCGGTAATTAAATTCTTGTCAGCCATAAGTTTAATCATAGGCTTAATTTCATCAACCTTGCTTTTTTTATAAAGTTTATCTATATTATAAGTAATATTTACCTCGTGAGTATATCCTAATTTTCCATAAGGTAAAAAAGCATAACTCAATTCTCCGCCCATATACTTAAATCCTACACCCATTCGCAACTTTGCAAATATTCCTAACCTCGTAGAAGATAAGGCGTTATATCCCAATCTTACATATATTAATTTTTTAAAATTATATTCTGCACCACCGCGGATATTAAATCCTATTCCCTGAACTGAAGATAATTCAATAGTTGCAAATACTGTATGAAAAAGATATCTGTATACAGTATAAGAACCACCCAAAACCATACCGATAGGTAAATCTGCAGCGCCTATACCAATATTTTTAATAACAAAACCTATTCCAACTCCTTCTACAACACTTCTCGCACCAATATCAAGAGCAACTGTATGTTCAGCAGAATCTATAATTCTGTTATAATCATATTTTAAAGTAGCGCCTGCAGATATAATTCCAAAAAAACTTCTTTTATAAGCAACACCCATTAAATATTCACTTGCATCAATCTCTCCACTCTGTTCATTTAATTCATTCCAACCCATACCACTTACTCCCCATGTAACAAACCCAAATCCCCAGTAACCGTCAAGATATTTTTTATATGTTCCAAACAACTCGAACATATTCATTTCAGACAATTTTCTTTGATAACCTATAGTTGCAACTCCGTAAAACGCAGGTTCAGGAATACCGGCCGGATTCCAGAATACAGATACAGGATCGCCGCCAACAGACACATAACTTCCGCCCATACTGATCGGCCTGGTTCCGTAATCTGTCTCTAACAATACAGCGCCATTTAATGAAATACTTATTAAAATAAATAAAATCAATAATAACTTTTTCATCTTACTTCTCCACATTTTTATCCATTTATTATAGATGCAAAATTTATACCAGTTATTAATTATTTTCGGCAATTATGTCTATTATCTGAACATTTTTTATTATTAAACTCACTTCTTATACCATAAAAGAGGCACAAACAGTGCATTTTTTTGCACAAACATATTTATAGTAAAAGTTTTTTACACACTGATTATTTTTTACACAAAGTAATTAAATATCATCAGGGTGTACAATTTTACCTGCAATTGCCGAGGCAGCGGCAACAGCAGGATTAGAAAGATAGACTTCACTCTTAGGATGCCCCATTCTACCTATAAAATTTCTATTTGTAGTGGCAATAGCTCTTTCACCCGGGGCAAGAATACCCATATGACCGCCGAGACAGGGACCGCAAGTAGGAGTACTCACAGCTGCACCGGCATCCATAAATATTTCTATTAAACCTTCTTTCAAAGCTTCTTTATATATAGTAGGAGTACCAGGAAAAATAATCGTTCTCACATTAGGATTAACTTTTCTTCCTTTAAGAACACTCGCAGCTATTCTCATATCTTCCAGCCATCCGTTAGTACATGAACCTATAACAGCCTGGTCAATTGAAATATCACCAACTTCTCTTACATTAACACTATTTTCCGGCAAATGAGGTTTAGAGACCTGAGGTTCAATCTCGCCGACATTTATCTCTCTTGTATCAGAATATTCAGCATCTTCATCGCTGTGGTAGATTTTATATTCCCTTTTTGCTCTTTCTTTAACAAACGCAATAGTTTTATCATCAGGTTCAAACAATCCTGCTTTACCACCAGCCTCTATAGCCATATTTGACATAGAAAATCTGCTGAAAATAGAAAGTTCTTTTACTGTTTCTCCGGTAAATTCCATTACCTTATAAAGAGCACCTGAAACAGAAATTTTTCCTATTGTATAAAGAATTAAATCTTTTCCCCAGACCCATTTGTTCAATTTACCAAAATAAATAAATTTTATACTTTCAGGAACTTTAAACCATGCTTTACCTGTAATCATAGCAGCCGCAAGGTCAGTACTTCCTACACCTGTTGCGAATGCACCCAGAGCACCATAAGTACATGTATGACTATCAGCACCTATAATCAGATCTCCGGGAAGGACAAGCCCCTGTTCCGGAAGTAAATTATGTTCAATACCAACACGTCCTACTTCAAAAAAATTAGTTATACCATACTTACGCGCAAAATTTCTAACCTTTTGTACCTGAATAGCACTCTTAATATCTTTATTCGGTGTAAAATGATCAGGCACCAGCATTATTCTGTCTTTATTCCAGACTTTATCCACTCCTGCCTGCTCAAATTTCTCAATTGCAATTGGAGAAGTAACATCATTCCCAAGCGCAACATCGATATCTGCTTCTATAAATTCGCCAGGATGAACCTCTTTTTTATTAGAATGTGCCGCTAAAATTTTTTCTGCTATTGTCATACCCATAACTATTTTATACTCCTTTTTAATATTATTTTATTTATTGCATTTATATATGCGATTGCACTTGCTTCAACTATATCTGTACTTGCACCGCTGCCGAAATATTTTTCATTTTTATGTAATAAAGTTATGCGAACAGTACCCATTGCATCTTTTCCGCTTGATACAGCTTTGATAGAATAATCTTCAAGTTTAGGTTTGATTCCCGTTATTTTATCAATAGCCTTATATACAGCATCAACCGGGCCATCGCCATATCCTGTCTCATTAAATATTTCTTTACCCTGCTTTAACTTTACAGCAGCAGTTGGCATTAAACCTTTTCCGCTTAAAATTTGAAAATATTCAAGCGAGTACCAATTTACAAGTTTTTTCTGAGAGAAGTCGGTCATAATAATATAAAGATCATCATCATATACCTCTTTTTTCTTATCAGCGACTTCAGTAAAACGCTCATAAATTTTTTGCAAATCCTCTGCATTTAATTTATAACCCAACTCTTCGAGACGAGCTTTTAAACCATGCCT
>CAYQNP010000156.1:0-3767 GCA_964418785.1 uncultured Spirochaetia bacterium
GACAACATTTAGAGAAGTCGGACTTGCCATTAATTCAATACTTGATTTTAGACAGATGTTACGAGAGATAATGAATGTTGTAATGTCTAAAATGAATGTAGAAAGGATAGTTATTTATCTTATAGACAGTGAAAAGAATATTTTAAATCCTATAATCGGAAGGCTTAATAAAAATATTATTGAAACTGAAGATATTTCAGATGAGATAATCGAAATAGGAACAGGAAATATCGGTACTGCAATGGAAGAACATTATCCTGTAATAATCAAAGATTTTGAAGGTAATTCTATATTGATTTGTCCGTTAATTGCAAAGAGTGAACTAATAGGTGCTATAAAAGTTATAAATAAATTAGATGAGTTAGATAAAGATTTTACAGAAAAAGATAAGAAATTTTTACAGTTATTGTCTTCTCAAATAGCGCTTGCTTTAAATAATGCTCGTCTTTATGAAATGGCGATTACTGACGGATTAACAAAATTATATGTTCATAGACATTTTCAGTTTAAACTGCAGGAAGAGATAAACAGAAGTAAAAGAACAAATACCCCAATGGCATTAATTATGCTTGACATTGATCATTTTAAGAATTTTAACGACACTTATGGTCATCAGGTTGGTGATCTTGTTTTAAGAGAAATAGGTAAAATATTGAAAAGTATGTTTAGAGTAACTGATTCAGCATTTAGATACGGCGGTGAGGAAATGGCTGTAATTTTGCCTGAAGTGGATAGTGATAATGCTTATGTCCTTGCTGAAAATTTACGCAAAACAATAATGAACCATGAGTTTATTACAGAGGATAATCAAAAATTAAGTGTAACCGTCAGTATAGGTGTTGCTGTGTTTTATCCGGATAAAATGAAAAATATATCTAAAGATGATTTAATAAAAATGAGTGATAAGGCATTATATTATTCTAAAGAACATGGACGAAACAGAGTCACTATGTTTTCACAGGAATGGGAAGAGTAAGATAAAAATAAATTTATTAAGTAATGATAAAACTTAAAAAAAAAACTTGCCAATCGAGTTTTGTTGGTTATATTTATCTCACAAATTTATATTTAGGAGCTTTTTGGTTGTGAAGAAAATTATATTGTCTGCGATTGTGGTTATAATATTATCTTTTTTTATAAATTCACTTTTTTCTGTTAAATATAAATATCAGGGCTTAAAAGTTATTAAAATAAAGGTTCAGGGGACATTTCATACAGATAAAGGGGATGTTCTGGATGCACTGAATTTTTCAAAAGGTGATAAATTTAGTGCCTTAAAACTTAGTGAATCTATCAAAAATATCTATAAGACAGGAAACTATGAAGATGTTAAAGCAGATGTCGTTAAAAAAGATAATGGAGTTATAGTTACTATTATTGTTAAAGAGCGGGAAATAATAGATGAGATTATATTTGTTGGTAATGACGAGGTAAGCAGTACGGATCTGGAAGAGAAAATAAAAGATATTATCTCCGCAGGTGATGTGGTTGATGAAACAAAGATTCAGGATGCAGTAACCGCTATATTGAGTAAATATGAAGAGGACAACCTTTTTGATGCAGATGTGAAGGTTCAGAAAAAGAAAGATAAAAAGAATAAAAAAATAAAACTTATCTTTAAAATAAAAGAAGGGGATGAGATTAAAGTAAAAAGCATAAAAATAACAGGTACTAAAGTTTATACTGCTAAAAAAATAATAGGGTTAATGGATACACATATTGACGACTGGCTGCATTCAGGAACATTTAATCGTGATGAGTATGAGAAGGATAAAGATAAAATAATACAATTTTATAATAAAAACGGATATATAGATGCTAAAATAGTTGAAGAAAAACTTCAATATCGTATTGAAGGAGAAAAAAGAGATAAGGAAAAGGTTGTATACATAAATTTAAAAATAAAAGAAGGGGATAAATATAAATTCGGAAAATATGAGATAAGCGGTTATAATTTATTTTCAGAAGAGGAAATAAGAAAAGTGTTGACACTTAAGGAAGGAGAAGTATTTGATAAAGAAAAATTTATACACGATATTCAGGCAATACAGGGTATGTACGGTGCAAGAGGATATATTTTTTCCAGAATAAATCCTATTAAACATATTGATAAAACTAATAAAATAATAAGTTATGATATAGATATATATGAAGGTGAAATTGCACATATAGAAAGTATTATTGTCAAAGGAAATACTAAAACAAAGGATTATGTTATCACCAGGGAACTGCTTGTTAAAGAAGGAGAAATTTTTAATGCACAAAAAATAAGGCGAAGCCAGGAAAAAATATATAATCTCGGATTTTTCAAGAATGTTAAATTAGATGTGCGTCCCGGTTCTGCTGAAGGATTAATGGCTTTAATTATAGAGGTTGAAGAACAGATGACAGGTATGATTACATTGGGTATGGTATATGGAACTATTGACGGCTTTGGCGGATATGAAGAAGTGTCTGAAAATAACCTCTTCGGAAAAGGAATTAGAATAAATGAAAGAATAGAGTTTCAGCAGAATAAACAGGAGTATAGAGCAGGTATTACATATCCGTGGATATTTGATACACCTATGAACTTCTCTTTTTCAATATTTTATAGAAATAAAAAAAACCTTTATACACCTGATTTATATAGCACGGAAAGTTTTAAATATAATAAACAGGAGTTTGGTATAAATACAGGTTTAACCCGCAGAATATCTGATACTATGAGTTTGTCCGGTTACTATGGAATTGAATTATATCAATATTACAGCACAAATAGCGGTACTCCTGCTGATTTGACTATAAGAGATAAACTGGGCAAGGGAAATTTTATGAAGAGTTATGTTACTCTGCGATTTAATTACGATAGCAGAGATAATGTTTTTAATCCTACTAAAGGTCTGCATTTTAATCAGAGCTGGCAAATAACAGGCGGATTCCTTGGCGGTACTGACCAATATATGAAATTTATCTCTGATTTCAGTAAATATTTTCCTTTGTGGTGGAAATTTGTTTTTGTTACACATTTTAATTATGGTATTATAATACCTAATTTCAGTTATAAAGATATGACTATAAATGCTGATGATAAATTTTACCTTGGTGGCGTAGAAACTATTAGAGGCTATGACTATAGTAATTCCTGGTGGAGTGCCGGAGGCCTTTCCAGATTATATGGAAATCTTGAATTGAGATTCCCTATTGCTGAACAGTTGCTCTGGATGGTGTTTTATCTTGATTCTGGTAATATGTGGAAAGATTCTTATTCTGCAAATCTTGATTATGAAAAATATTATTATTCTACCGGTTTCGGCTTTAGACTTCAGATACCTATGCTGCCTATTAGAATATATTTCTCTAAAGATTTTCAGAAAATAAATAACGAATGGTATTTAAAAAACAAAGGTATAGGTGATTGGGTCTTTAATTTTAGTGTGGGTGGTCTGTTTTAGTTTTGTTTCAGGAGGTTCGTATATGATGAAAAAAATGTTATTTGTATTTGCAGGTTTACTTATTGTTTTTAATAGTGCCTATGCTAAAAGAGCAGAAAAAATCGTTAAAATTGGTGCTGTTGATTTACAGAAGGTTTTTGATAAATCACCGGGTAAAAAAATTGCAGAAGAAAAATTGGAAAGAGTAAGAAAAGATTTTGAAAAAAAGAAAAAATTAAAAGAAGAGGAGATTAAAAAACTTCAAACTCAATATTCAAATAATAAACTTGTTATGAATGAAACAGAACGACAGAAAAAAGAACTCGAAATTCAGTCTAAAATACTTGATTTAAA
>CAYQNP010000157.1:0-6515 GCA_964418785.1 uncultured Spirochaetia bacterium
AAAGATAAGTAAAGATCGAAAAGAATGGGTTGCAAAGAAACTCGAATCCCGTCTCGATGCTCTTGATTTATCTGATATAAACAAGTATATTAATAAATTGTTAAATGATATCAAAGAGGAAGAGATAAAATATTTTCTTGATATTATTACTATAAATGAAACATACTTTTTCCGAAATATGCCGCAGCTTGAAAGTTTTAGAGATATTGTTATACCGAATCTTTTAAAAGAGAAAAATGATAAGAAAATAAGAATATGGAGTGCAGGGTGCTCTGTGGGTTGTGAACCGTATACCCTTGCTATACTTTTAAAAGAGAAAATTAAAGATTTTGTTTTGTGGGATATTAAAATAGATGCTACTGATATAAGTTTGAATTCCCTTGAACGAGCAAAAAAGGGAAATTATAATAAACGAGAAGTACAGTATGTACCTCCGGAACTGTTGAACAAATATTTTACTGTAAAGGATAATGAATATTATATAAATGATGAATTGAAAAAATTTATTGATTTTAAATATTCTAATCTTAATAACGATGCTGATAACTTAAAAATGGGTGTATATGATGTTATTTTCTGCAGAAATGTACTCATATATTTTGACCTTGAGACACAGAAAAAAGTCGTTAATACCTTTTTTGAGCATTTAACTTCACCGGGATATATATTTCCGGGACATTCAGAATCGTTAAGCAGATTGTCCAGATTGTTTGTGTTAAAGCGTATTGATGATAAACTTTTGTATATGAAAGAATAAAAATGAGGTGATGCCTTATGAATAAAAAAAATATACTTGTAGTAGATGATTCTGAATTCGTGCGTAAAATTGTTCAGGCTGAATTGGGAGGAAATTATAATGTTATTCAGGCTGAAAACGGTAAAGAAGCTCTTGAATTATTATATACAAATGCTGTATCTCTAATAATTTGCGATATAATTATGCCTATTATGGACGGATATGAATTTGTTAAATTGATTAAAAATGACGATAATTTAAAGAATATACCGGTTATAATGCTTACAACTGAATCGTATGATTATACTAAAAGTGATTTTGAAAAACTTGGTGTAGCAGAATATCTTGTTAAACCTATTAACAGCGAAAAGTTAAATGAAGTTATAAATAAAGTTCTTTCTTAAATTAAAAGGATTATAGTATGGATATTTTTCAAGATAAGGAATTGTTGGAAACTTTTATTACTGAAGTGAATGAACACATAGAATCTCTGGAGAATAATATAATAGATTTAAACAAATCAGATGATACTGCACAATTGATAAATGAAATATTTCGCAGTTTTCATACTATAAAAGGCTCAGCTCATTATTTGAATTTAGTTGACCTTGTAAATATTACTCATAATACCGAAAATCTTGTCGGGAAATTACGGGACGGTTCTGAATCAATTTCAGATGATATAATAGATATATTATTGGAAGCTCTGGATTTAATAAAGATTTTTATTGACGGCTTTGTAAATAATACGGATGTTAATGTTTCTGATAAAATCGTACCTTTTTTTGAAAAATTGAAAAAGTATTTACCGGAGTTGAAAATAGAAAAAAAGGAAACAGGGGATAATAAGGATGATGGTGATGATGCTGTAACTGAAAGCAGACCTGTTGATGATATAAAAAAGTTTGTTATTTTTAAAATAAAAAATACATATTTTGCTTTTGATGTATCCAACATAATTGAGATAATCCATTATCAGGAAATTACCCGTGTCCCGTTTGTTGAAAAAGAATTCGTTGGTGTTATAAATTTTAGAGGCGATCTTGTTCCATTGATAGATTTGAGAATTAAAATGGGAGTAGAAAACAGTATTACTGATAATGTCCGTATTATCGTGCTTGAGTACGAAAATTCTAAAGTGGGTATAATGGTGGACGAAATATTTGAAATCGTTAAAGTTAATACAATGGAAATTGAAAAAGAAGCACAGTTAAAAGAGGATATTGATAATGAATGGATGGAAGGTGTATTTCTGTTTGAGAACAATATAATAATAATATTGGATAGTGAGAAATTATTAAAGAGAGATATAGCGGAAAGAAAGGAGGTATAGTTTATGTCTGATGAATATAAAAAATATCGGGATGATCCGGAATATAGCGGATTCAAAGAAGACGGAACACCGTTGAAAATCTTAATTGCTGATGATTCTCTTGCTATTAGAAAAGTAATAAGAAGAATCGTTGAGGGAGTAGGATATGAAGTTGTTGGAGAAGCAACTAACGGTAAAGAGGCTGAATTAATGTATACTAAGTTTTTGCCGGATATAGTTACAATGGATATTACTATGCCGGATGTTGAAGGAGATGAAGCACTTGATATGATTATCAGAAATGATCCGGATGCAAGAATAGTTATGCTGACTTCGATTGGACATAAAGAGGCTGTCAAGGAAGCTATAAAACTTGGAGCAAAAGGTTATATTGTTAAACCTATAATAGGTGACCAGATACCGAAATTGTTGAAAACTTTAAAATCAGCAGCAAAAAAATAATTTTATATAAGGAAGGCAAAAATGAAAGTTGAATATATTAATCCGTTTACTGTTGCAGCAGTTGAAATATTAAAACAGTTTGGTGTTGAAACTATTGAAAAAGGGAAACTGGAATTAATAAAAGGCGGTGTGAAGGTTAGTGATGCAGCAATTTTAATCGGAATCACCGGCGATATATCAGGCAGAGTTGTTTACGATATGGATATAAATACTGCACTTAGTCTTACTGAACTTTTAATGGGAGAAAAACCCGACTCTTTTAATGATATTGCTAAAAGTGCAATAGGGGAGTTTGCGAATATGATTACCGGCAGAGCAGTAACAATGCTCAATGATCAGGGATTAAAGTTTAAAATATCTCCACCAACTCTGGTAACCGGTCAGCAAATGGAGATTAATGATATAACTTTCCCTGCAATTGTTGTTCCTTTTAATCTCGGATTCGGGAAATTAACTATAAATTTAGGGTTAAAAGAAGAATAGAATAAGATAAATGGGGACGGTGCGTCTTTTTTTAAAAGTTTTCGCCTTCCCCTATTTCTCCTACAAGAGATTCAAAAAGTGTGATTATATCCTGATTGGCTTTTCTAAGTCTGACCGCCAGAATCTTGGAGATTTCTCTTGTGATAGGCAGTCCTAAGTGCGGATATTTATCCCCAAGTTTTATAAAGTCATCCCTGTGTATAAGAAGTAATTCACAGTCTGTATCTGCTACAACTGTTGCCGAGCGTCTGTCATTGTCGAGTAGTGCAAGTTCTCCAAAGAATACTATTGAACCTTTTTTACTTTCCAGCCTTACTACTGTATAATCTTCATTTTCAAGAGTCTTTTTTAATATATTTACAGCTCCGCTTTTCAAAATATATAAAGCATCCCCTTCTTCTCCTTCCCGTATTATCACTGTGCCGCGCGGCGCCTTTTGATAATGCATAATAGAGGCTATTATCTTTAAATCTTCAGGACTGTCATTGAACTGCTTGAAAATTGTAACTTCTTTGAGTGTATTTATTATATTCTCTAAATTCTTATCTTTTATAGGCATATCGGTCTTTTAACCTCTTTTCCTGTTTTTTGGTATAATAATCATTTTTGAATGCTTTTTTATTACATAATCAAAATCAGGATTTATTACAGGATCATTCGGCTTTATCTTTTTTACATTTTGTAAATTATCAACTAATTTGGATATATCCGGTGTTTTCTGCGCCTCTTTTAATGCCTCTCGTTTCCTTTGAAAAATATTTCCCGTGTTCTCTAATATACCAAGCAGCAGATATTCGTTTTTCTCTACTGAATAATCCCATAGCTCTTTGTAGCTCTTTTCAATGAATCCGTCCGGTAATTCTACAACCTTTATGGGTGTGTCTGAATTTACATCTATTACCTGATTTATTACATGTGATACCCCGGTAGTGCTTGATGCATTGGCCAGCATTATACGACTGTAATCTCTACTTAATATTATCTCGTCACAATATGATAACTTTAAGTATTTTTCAAATTTTGAATCATAAATTTCCGCACAGGTATATATATCTTTTGTTATATTATCAATTGTCATAACAGCCATAACTGTTTTTGAGTCAATCTCGTGTGAAGTTATTCCGGGATTTGTATGATCTGCAATTACTATGATTGTCTTTGCTTTCTTGATATTTGCACGCATTAATACGGATTCATCTGTAAAATCTCCGTAAATAAAGTGAAGTTTCGAAAATTTTCTGTCGGCTTTTAAATCCTGAATCTTCTGCGGATTTATACTGCTTATTAATACTATATGGTCCATTTTCAGATACGGATTTACCTTTAGTATATCCATTATAATTCTCGGAAGTTCCGGTTTCCATCCGCATATGATAAAATGGTTCTCTAATTTGTTTAAAGTTCCAAGCCCCTGTCCTGCTTTCATTTGTTTCTCTACTAATGCAGATGCTATTCGACCTGTTACTGCTCCTGTGATTGCTACGCCGAATAGTATTATTAATATACCAACAGCCTTCCCTTCAGGTGTAGCAGGAGCCTTGTCTCCATATCCTACTGTTGATAGTGTTACTATTGTATACCATACCGAATCAAACAGACTTTTGAATTGTGAATTATCCCGCCTTTCTATGAAATATACGCTTAAAGCACTTATCGATATTACTAAAAGCAGAATTAATATTATTTTCCCCAGTCCACTCTGTTTCATAGCAAAACTTATATCCGCTATTTTATCTTTTATCTTTTTTATCATACCTGTTTTTATTATCGTAATTTTATTTATGCTACTTTAATTTAATCTTTCTTGAAAATCATTAATTTTAATCCGTCGATAACTTTATATCTATATGTTTCTTCTGTTTCCAGTACAAATCCATTCTTTTTAAATACATTTTCTACCTGGGTTTTATTTAAAAAATTTGCATACCGGTAAAATTTATTTTTGTCTTTTTTTGCTTCATATTTTTTCCCTATCGGTGAATCTCTATCTATTAGAAAGACCACAACTTTTCCTTGCTTTTTTAATATTGTATAAATATTTTCAATAGCCTTTTGAGTGTCTCTTATAAAACATAATACAGTATTTAGAAGAACTAATTCAAAGTAATTTTTTTTGACCGGCAAATCTTCTGCTCTGCCTACTATGATTCTCATCCCGTTATTATAAGCAATTGCAGCCATGTTTTTTGACGGTTCTATACCGTATTTTATACCAAGAGGAATACCGAATCGTCCTGTCCCGGCTCCAATCTCTAAACTTATGCTCTCTTCATCTATATATCGCCCGACAAATTCCAGTTCGTTTTTGTATATATCTAAATTTTTATCAAACCATTCGTCATATTCTTTGTAATAATTGTTAAACGGATTTTCCATATATTACCCTCTTAAAATTTTTCTTATCTCTTCTATATATTTTTCTGTGTTTTTGCCTGTCCAGATTTCAAAACTTCGTAATGCCTGCAGTATCAGCATATCTTTACCGTTAAGGATTCTTATTTTTTTGTTTTCCGCGTCTGAAAGAAGTTTTGTCTTCGGCGGATTATAAATCAGATCATAAACAAGTTTAATACCGGACTGTTCCGGAATTTCAATGAGCTGTTTGTCATCTTTATGCAGTCCTACTGAAGTTGTATTTATTAATATATCTATATCCTTTTCTATTGTTTTAAAAATGTTTTTTGAGAGACTTACTGTTTGAATGTCTTTAAAATTTAATTTTTTTTGAAAGTAAGTTTTTAAGTCGTCTGCTCTGGATAATGTCCGGTTCACAAGCAATATTTTTTTTATTCCGGAAGAGATTAAAGAATATAATATTGCTTTTGATGCTCCTCCTGCTCCTATTACCATTGCAACGGAATTTTTTAAAGTAATTTCCGGAAAGTTTAAATTTAATGATTTTAAAAAACCATAACTGTCTGTATTGTAGCCTTCAATAGTTGAGTCTTTAAATAATAATGTATTTACACTCCCTATTATTTCTGCTTCTCTGCTGAGTTTGTCTGAAATTTTAAATGCTGAATTTTTAAAAGGTACTGTTACATTCATTCCTCTCAGATTTGTAAGATGCTGTATGCCGTTTATAAAAGTTTCAAATTTATCTTTTTCCGGTTCAAAAGGTATATATACCGCAGGTATGTTTAGTTTTGAAAAAAGAAAATTGTGGATGAGCGGTGAAAAAGAATGTTTTATCGGATTTCCACTTACCCCGTAAATTTGTGTGCTTCCGGTTATGTTCATTTTTTTCTCTTTCTTATAAGTTTTATTTTGTCGTTAATGCTTACATTTAATATATAGGATTTTTTATCTAATTTTGCAAGCGCTATCTGCTCATCTATCTTATATATTGTAGCTGTGGCTTTTTTCTTCGGTTTTGTCTTTGTAAATTCAGAATAAATAAAATCTTTCGTTAAATTGCCGTAGTCGTAAATTTCTATTTTGTCTCTTTTTTTTATTCCATCTGCAAATCCGAGATTTATTACTATAAAATCATCTTTTATTTTTAAAATTCTGCCGGTGGTG
>CAYQNP010000158.1:0-7049 GCA_964418785.1 uncultured Spirochaetia bacterium
ATCCACCGCCCGGCAATAGAAAAATATGCTTTACACCTTGGTCACCTAAAAATGTTATTACAAAATCTGATAATTTCATTTTCATCCGCATATTATATCTTTCTCAAGCCAATCTGCCCAAAATGTTAATTCTGTCTTTCTGGATTTATTCCGATTTATATCTTCATCTTCATAAAACGAATCATTTTTATAATGTGTTGTAGATATCTCTTCAAAAATACATCCGGTTTTAGAATAAAAACTATGCTTCTTATTTCTTTCTACTACAACTATTTCTCCCGGGCTTAGTGCTATCTTATTTCCATCCAGATTAACCGTCATTTCTCCGTATAATACTTGAAATGTCTCTTCCTTTTTTATATGATAATGTACCGGATGATATTGACCTGGCAATAAGATAATTAATTTTTTACAGTATTCTCTATTAATATAATTTAATATCGCAGCACCATATTTAAAATAATTCTCTATACCATAGTGATGCGAAAGTTCCAATTCTATTTTATTAGTTAAGGCTATATTGCTTTTTATGATTATATCTTTTAACTGTTTTACTATTTCCAATACCTTTTCTCTTAAATTTTTTATTTCTACAGACTCAAATGTTATAGCATCATTCTGCTGTATATCACATTTTGCTCTATATTCTATATATTTAGACATATCATTAGCTAAAATTTGTTTTTCTGAATTAGGTATAGCGTAAAAAATATTATCTGCACATATTTTATCACCTTTTTTTATTTTATGCAACGCAAAGACACCTCTTTTAAGTCCTCTTAAATCATTTTTCTCTTTTTCTGAAATTTCATATCTTTTCCCGGAAACGCCACACATCTTATAAGTATCTTCCGCTGCTTTCAACCAATTCTTTATTTGTTCCGGAGTGGACGAATAACCATTAATTCCGTATTTTTCACTATACACAGCAACATGTCTTTCAAAAACTAATGCTCCTTTCGCAATTGCTATTTTAATAGCATCGGTATTGTCCGGCTCTTCATGAGTTGAAAACCCAATAGGAACTTCAGGATACCGCTGTTTTAATAATTCAATTTGATTCAATTGTAAATGTTCTTTTTTGGTAGGATACTCACCAACACAATGCATAAGACAAAAATCTTTTTTTCGATGCTCAAAAAAAGAAACTACTTTATCTATTTCATCAAGCGTCGCAGATGCTGTAGATGCAATTATAGGCTTATCCGTAGCAGCTATTTTCTCTAAAAGCGGCCAATCTGTAAAAGAACAACTTGCAATTTTTATAATATCATAATTATGCTCAATAATCTTATCTACTGAACGCTCATCAAACGGTGTGCATATTGATATAAAACCTGATGCTTTAACCTCGTTTAACATTTTTTTAAAATCTTCTTCACTTAAACGAGTCTCTGTAAATCTTTTAACATATTTTATATCCTTTCTTTCTTTATAATCCGGATGAATAAATGTATCTAAATCTCGATATTGAAATTTAAAAGCAAACTTAAAAGAAAAATCTTTTATCACCTCTTTGATAGCTCTAATAATAGTTAATCCATGTTCAACATTTCCCGAATGGTTATTTGCCATTTCAAATATAAATAATTTATTAAAAATATCTTTGCTCATTATGCACCTCTCTACTCGGTATAGTCTATAAATATATATACTCATAGAATAATGTCAACAGATTATTTTTTTATAAAGGACAAAAATATACGATTTCTTGCACACATAAAATTCATTTATTCATCAAAAAGATATCATAATTACTTTAACTGTATCTTTACATTTATATATAACTCAGCAAAACTGTATTAAAAAATTAGCTTTCAACATTAATTTAAGAATATATAAAAAATAACGATAAGTATAATAACTGAAAAATTTAATATTAAAACATTATTTTTCTTTCCCGACTCAAGAACACTGGAAAGAGTTCAGAGCCAAAAACGGAAGATTTATATAGAATGGCTAAGAAACAAAAAATCAGAATACTGCACTGTATATATGATTCACCGGGCAATAAATGGATTAATGGTGGCGGAGCTTATAGAACTGTTGAAATATATAAACACTTCCCTGAAAATTTTCAAATTACTATATTAACAGGAAATTATCCTTATGCTAATCTAAAAATAAAAAATATATCTTTTAAATACTTAGGAAAGGATACAAATTATTTTATAAGCAGAATTACTTATATGCTGTATGCCCGAAAATTTTTAAAAAAGCATCATTCTGAGTACGATATTATAATAGAAGATTTTACACCTTATTCTCCATTAAAAACTTATAAATTTAAAAATTCTATTGCCCTGCTCCAGAATTACTTTGGTATTAATTTACTCAAAAAATTCTTATTTGTCGGTATTATTCCATATCTTTACGAATTAAAAATGCTGTCAAAATATCCTTATATTATATTCTCATCCGAATATTTAAAAAATACTGTAATAAAAAAAATAAAAAAGAGAATATCTAATTCTGTTATTTCTTATGGTTTTGATCCGGCATTAATGAAAGTTCATAATAATGAAAAAAATTATATTTTGTATTTAGGCAGAATTGAATTTTATCAAAAAGGACTCGATGTATTAATAGAAACCGCTAAAGAATTAACCGGGAAGAATTTCATAATAGCAGGTAATGGAAAAGATGAAAAAAAATTAATCAAAAAAATAAAGAATATACCTAATGTTAACTTTATAGGCAGAGTAGACGGAAAGAAGAAAATAAAACTTCTTCAAAATTCTAAATTCGTGGTTATGCCGTCCAGATATGAATCATTCGGTATTGTTGCTATAGAAGCCGCTGCTGTGGGAAAACCCACTATAGGTGTTAAAAATACAGGGCTGCAGGAAACTATTATTCCGGATAAAACAGGTATTTTAATTGATAAACTGTCAAAGGATTTGCTCAAAAAAGCTATTATCCTTCTCTGGAACGATAATAAATTAAGAAAAAGATTAGGAATAAATGCCCGACGATTTTCGTCAAAGTTTAACTGGAAAAATATAGCAAAGAAACAAATGCAAGTCTATAAAAACTTCTTAAAAAAAATTGATAAATAATATCCTGAAATTATTTTTTTACTGCAATACAAATAAACTGACTTTTTATTCCGTTAAATTTCTCCAGCAGGGATAATGGCAGAAAAGAGAGAAATAAAATTAAAGATTTTTTTAAAATATTATTTATAAATCCTTTTTTAATTCCCAATGTCGTAATCCATCTTGTAAAAATATCACTTTCAATACTTTCTATGCATTCAAACTTATTTTCATTTAATAATTTTTTAAAAGAATTTACCGTGTATTTCCGCACATGATTAGGATCATCAACTCTTTCATTAATAGGTATATTTAAATAAGCAATTCCTTTATTTTTTAAAACTCTGTGAATCTCTCTTAATAATCTTGCATCATCAGGCACATGCTCTAATACATGAGAACAAATGATAAGATCAACACTATTATCATCAAGAGGAATTGCACTTGTCTCAGCATCTATTTTAACAGCAAAAGTATTTTTATTTCTTTTATTATTTTGGTTATATATATCAACAGTATATTCTGATATATCTGCACCTATTGTTCTTATTTTATATTTTTTTGCTATCCTTTTTATATTATATCCAGAACCAAAGCCTATATCCAGTAAAATTGCGTCAGATTTAACAATACTATTGTAAATTTTTAAAGCCGGGAATAACTTTTTATAAAAATAATAATAATGAATTCTTTCTGTATACAAAAAACTACCTAAATATCTTAAATAGCCGCCCCATTTTGATTCAGTATATCTTATGTTATTATCAATTACTTTATTCATAAATTATATTAATAAAAGCGATATGCTATTACAATCTAATTCTCATCTCATTTTAGGAACTTAAACAATACTATTAAGGCAGTTATAACTGTATAGCCGATAGACATAAATTTAAACATCATTGAAAATCTTTTATCGACATCTTCAAAACGCCTATCCATATAATGTATCATTTCCTCAAATCGTTTGTCAACTTGTTCAAATCGTTTGTCAACCTGTTCAAATCGTTTATCAATTTGCTCAAAACGCTTTTCAAATGCTTTAAAGCCTTCCTTTATAGTAACTTCTATTTCTTTTAGTTTTATAAGTAGTTCTGCATTTCTTTTCTCAGCAGCATCTTTATTTTCCTTGCTTTCTATATTCTCTGTAATTATCATAACAAAATGTTTAATAGCCTGCTTATCTTTCTTTGTAATTGCTTCAAAAAGTTCATCCTCTAACACTTCAGCCGGAAATCCCATGTTTTCATACACCTCCTGCTATATCTATATGACAATTTATTCATTTTTATTTTATTGTCAATAAATTATTTTTTTCAGCACATTTATACTATTTTTTTCTATAAATACGTGCGGTTTTATACCGTATTGTCTCAAATCTTGTATTATCAATAAGCAATACTTCTGAAGAACCGAAAAAAAGATATCCGTTTTTATTTAATGAATTATAAAATCTGTCAATTATGTATTTTTGTGTGAAACTCTGCATATAAATTAAAACATTTCTGCAGAATATAACATCTACTTTACGCGGAAAAGCATCTTTGAGTAAATTAAGATATCTGAACTCAACCATGCTTTTTATCTCCGGAATAATTTCATACAGCATCCTGTCATTAATCTGTATTTTCTTAAAATACCTTTTTATATACTCCGCCGGCATTTCCTTAAACGACTTATACTCATATATCCCCGCCTTAGCCTTTTCAAGATTATATCTGTTTATATCACTCCCAATTACTGAAATATTATATTTACTTATATCGTGAAGTACTTCCATTAAAATAATAGCAATAGAATAACTCTCCTCACCTGAGGAGCATCCTGCACTCCATATTGTAAATTCCTTTTTGTTATTGTTAATGAGATTAATCTGCACAAGTTCTTTTAATAATTCAAAATATGAATAATTTCTAAAAAAATAAGTTTCCCCTGTTGTAATAACATTAAATAATTGCTTTAACTCTTTCGATAAATTTTTAATTAAATAGTCATAATACTCTTCAAAACTTGAAAGCTTTAAATATCTAATCCGTTTTTTTATTCTATTAGAAAGAAGAAGTATTTTAGATTTTTTATAATGTATCCCTGTTTCGTCTTCAATTAATTTAGATATTTTATTAAAAAGTTCTTCACTCAGTTGAGTTAGTATCATCTTCTATAATTGTTTTTAATAAACTTAACTTAGCATCAATATTATCTATCAAACTTTTTGTTTTCATACTTAAATTTTCACTGCCCTGCGTAATCTCTTTTAATTGAAATAATTCATCCGCAATCTCAAGGATAGATAAAATAACAAGATTATTAAAAGACATTGTAGGATTTGCAGCAGCAGTATCAGAGATTTTTTTATTAATATAATCTACAACTCTTTTAACATATTCTGGAGAAGCATCTGTTTTTATTTTAAAAGTATGACCGTGGATTTGAACATTTATAATATCCATACTATTTCAACCAATCAATTTCAAGATTCAGTTCCCCGCTGTCATCTTCTGATTCACTATTATTCGATTCTTCAACCTGAACAGTTTCACCACCTTTTTCTTCTTGTTCTGCTTCTTCTATTATCTCTTCAGGAGTTTCATCTTCAATTTCAGGTGCTACCTGTTCATCAGGAGTGCTATTATTTTCCAATATTTCTTCAGTATTATTACCGCTATCATTAACTTCAATATTAGAATCTTCAGTGGCAGAATCTTTAACAATATTTTCGTTATTAATATCTTCAGAAGTTTTAGCAGTTTCTTCACTTTTCTTTTCAACTTCTGTTCTCTGAATACTTATTTCTTCGTTAGATGCAACAGTAACCGGTTCGTTTACAACAACCGGCCCTGTGGTAGGTATTTCCATCTTTGTTTCGATATTATCTATTTCGTTTAATAACCGTTCTATCTTATTTTCGACCCTTACTTCTAACTCTTTCAAAGTTTCATACTCATCTTTTAGTTCAGCATAACCTTTTTCTAATTCTTCTATCTTTTTATCTTTTTCTTCAACTTCTTTTTTTAATCGTTCATTCTCTGCACTTAATTTATTAATAAATTCAAAGAGTTTATTTATTTTCTCTTCTAATATATTAATATTCTGAATAGGTTTATTATCAATTTCCATAACAAACACCTCCTCTCACACAATAACAATAAATGAATATAATAATATAAAATAAAAAAGCAAGTAATTTTTTTATAAAAATAGGAGTAAATCAAACTTATTATTACGAGGAGGCAAAACATAAAAAAAAGAAGGTGGGTATCTTATAGAAATAAGTTATAATGAATTATACAAAACTGCGAAACGGCAAAAGAGAAAAAAAAACCCGGCAGCGCCCTACTCTCCCACACCTGCAAGGTGCAGTACCATCGGCATAGGAGGTCTTAACTTCCGTGTTCGAAATGGGAACGGGTGTGGCCCCTCCAATATAGCTACCGGGAAATAATTAATTTCTAACAAAAACGAAGTTATATAATCATGCGTTATAAAGTCACTAAATGACTTTATAACTTAATAACTATATAACAATATATATAAATATTATATGGTCAAGTCTAACGCCAGATTAGTACCACTCGGCTTCATGCATTACTGCACTTCTACCTGTGGCCTATCGACCTCGTAGTCTACAAGGTGGCTTCACGAACTTTACCCGAAGATAAAGCTCAGGGATACCTAATCTTGAGGGTGGCTTCCCTCTTAGATGCTTTCAGCGGTTATCCATTCCAAGCATAGCTACCCAGCTGTGCCGCTGGCGCGACAACTGGTACACCAGAGGCTTGTCCACTCCGGTCCTCTCGTACTAGGAGCAGCTCCTCTCAAGTATCCTGCGCTCGTGGCGGATAGGGACCGAACTGTCTTGCGACGTTCTGAACCCAGCTCGCGTACCGCTTTAATGGGCGAACAGACCAACCCTTGGGACCTTCTACTGCCCCGGGATGCGATGAGCCGACATCGAGGTGCCAAACCTCCCCGTCGATATGGACTCTTGGGGGAGATCAGCCTGTTATCCCC
>CAYQNP010000159.1:0-4036 GCA_964418785.1 uncultured Spirochaetia bacterium
TCGGAACAGGAGATGCCGGCGTCGGTATCCAATATCAAAACATTGAAACAGTAATAAACCACGGTATGGATGCGGTTTCTCCATTTTATGTAGTGGGCTGCATACCAAACACTGCTTCTGCATATTTTGCAAAAGAGTTTAATTTACAGGGACCGAATTTTTCCGTCAATTCAGCATGTGCCACCAGTAACCACGCAATAGGAACCTCTGCTATGATGATAAAAATGAATATGGCAGATGTAATGATAACCGGCGGTTCTGAAGCTGTTGTAAATAAAATGGGATTTGCAGGTTTCGGAGTAATAGGCGCTCTCTCTGAAAGAAATGATTCTCCGGAAACTGCAAGCAGGCCTTTTGATAAAGACAGAGACGGATTTGTACTTGGTGAAGGCGCAGGTGTAATAGTTCTCGAAGAAATGGAACATGCTTTAAAAAGAGGAGCCCACATATACGGTGAACTAAAAGGCTATGGTTTCAGTTGTGATGCATACGACCTTGTTACCCCACATCCTGATGGAAGAGGCGCTGTTGCTGCTATGGAAACCGCTATTAATGATGCAAAATTAAACAAAGAAGATATTGATCTGATAAATGCACACGGCACTTCTACTCCTCTCGGTGATTTGTCTGAAAGCAATGCAATTGAAAAAGTATTCGGTGATTATACTAAAAATATCTTGGTTCACAGCACAAAATCAATGATTGGACATCTGGTAGGAGCAGCAGGCGGTACTGAAATTATCGCTGCTCTTCTTGCCTTTGAAAAAAATATAATCCATCCTACCATTAATCAATTTGAACAAGACCCCGATATACATATAAATGTTGTGAGAAATCAACCTGTTGAAAAGAAAATTAATCATATTCTTTCTAACAGCTTCGGATTCGGCGGTCAAAATGCTTCAATTGTAATCTCAAGGTTTAACGGATAAGAGTATGAATAGAAAAAGAGTTGTTATTACAGGAATGTCAACAATTAATCCGCTTGGTGATACCCTGGAACAGTATTTTGAAAATCTTATCAATGGTAAATCCGGTATAAAAAAATGGAAATCTATTGATATGTCTAATGTTGAATGTAAAATAGGCGGAGATATTGGAGACTATGATACTAAATCAGCCTTAATGAAATTTCAAAATAAAATCGATGAGAAAGCCTTTAAAAAATTAAAAAAACTGTTTCGGACAACTACTTTCTCCAATAAAATAACTATGCTGAGTGCTCTTGATGCCTATATCAGTGCCGGATTATATAATAACAAAGATAATCCTTATAAAACAAGTGTAATAGTCGGCGGGCATAATCTTAATTCACGATACATAACAAAGAACACAAAACAATTTGAAGAAGAGCCTGACTGGATAGACCCTTTATTCGGTGTTGAAGCGCTTGATCCGAATGCAGCTGCTTTAATTTCCGAAATATTATCTGTTAAAGGTCCTGCTTTCACAGTTGGCGGAGCATGTGCAAGCGGGAATCTTGCTTTAAGAGACGGGTTTAGAGATATTATTACCGGCGAATGCGAGCGGTCTATTGTTACAGGTGCACTATTCGATATGACACCTGCTGATATACATGCTATGGTGTTTCTAAATTCAGTTGTAATTAAACCCGAATTTCAGGAAGAACCTGAAAAAGCTTCAAGACCTTTTGACACTAAACGCTGCGGTTTTGTGCCTTCACACGGTGCAGGTACCATTATTCTGGAAAGCCTTGATTCAGCAAAAAAAAGAGGTGCTAAAATTTATGCTGAACTCGTAGATATCAGAGCAAACTCAAATGCCAATCACCTGCCTGCTCCGTCGTCTGAAAGCCAGACTTATCTTATTAAACATCTGCTGACTGATAATGACATCAAACCGGAACAAATAGATTATATAAATTGTCATGCAACAGGCACTCCGCTCGGCGATATAGAAGAAATTGAAGCCATAAAAAATGTATTTGGTGAAAATCAAAAAAACTTAAAACTGAATGCCCCGAAATCAATGCTTGGCCATGTAACATGGTCTGCTCCTATAGTAGAAACTATCGGTGCGATTCTGCAAATGAATCACAATAAATTACACCCTACAATAAATATTGAGGAACTTGACCCTGCAGTGCCGTACGATGTTTGCCCAAATGAAGCCAGAGACCACGAAATAAACTATTTAATAAAAAATTCCTTCGGTTTCGGCGGAATTAACAGCTGCAGTCTAATAAAAAAATACGAGGAATAAATAATGAATTTTTTTGTAACAGGCGGTTCACGCGGTATTGGAAGAGCTATTGTTCTGAAAATAATTGAAAAAGGAGATAACTGCGCCTTTACTTATAATACAAATGAAAAAGCTGCAGATGAAACAATTAAACTTGCGCAACAGATTAATCCGAATGCTGTTGTGAAAAAATATCAGTTAAATACAGCTGACAGCGAACAGGTGGATAATGTCTCAGATGCTGTTATTTCAGATTTTGAGAATATAGATGCAATAGTAAACAATGCTGCAATAGTAAAAAATAATGCCGCTGCCTTAATGAGTAATGAAGAATGGAATTCCGTAATAAATACGAATTTATCCGGTCCTTTTTTTGTTATCAGAAGTTTCTTAATGCACTTTATCTCAAACAGAAAAGGGCGTATAGTAAACATATCGTCTCTTGCACAAGACGGATGCAGCGGACAGGCGAATTATGCTGCTGCTAAAGCCGGTTTAATCGGGCTCACTAAAACTATTGCTAAAGAATATGGTGCTAAAGGCATCACTTCCAATGCAGTGGTAGTAGGTTATGTGGAAACTGATATGACAAAAGATAATATGGCGGAAGCATTGCATAAGTTCTGGCTTCAACACTGCCCAATGAAAAAAACAGGTTCTGCAGAAGACATTGCAAATCTGGTGTATTTCCTGAGTTCAGACGAAGCAGGTTTTATAACAGGGGAAGTTATTCGTGTTGCAGGCGGACTTACTTATGCTCCATAATAAAAAACGAGGTAAAAAAAAATGAAAAAAATAGGAATTGAAAAAATAAACATTTACGGCAGTTCGCTTTTTATGGAACAGGTAGACCTTGCAAAAGCGCGAGGGAAAGACCCGGAACAGGTTGTAAAAGATTATCTTATAAATACCCGTTCCCTGAACCCTCCTTATGAAGATACAGTAACTATGGGAGCAAATGCTGCTCGAAAAATAATCGATGATATTGATAAAGATGAAATAGGGATGTTAATCGTAGGAACTGAAGGCTCAGTTGATTATGGAAAACCTATAAGCACAAATATACACAGAGCACTCGAACTAAATCCGAATGTAAGAAATTATGAAACAAAACACGCATGTTACAGCGGCGTTGCTGCTCTTGATACAGCAATAAACTGGATCGCATCAGGTTTAAATAAAGGGAAAAAAGCACTTGTTATTGCAACTGATTTCAGCAGACAGCATTTCGGCAAACCTCACGAATTTGTTTTAGGCGGATCTGCTGCTGCTATGATTATAAGCGATTCTCCTAAAATACTTGAATATGAAATCGATAAAAAAGGAACATGGACAACAGATGTTTATGATACATTCAGACCTACTGCAAGGCATGAATCAGGGAACAACGAAATAAGTCTTTATAGTTATATGGATGCTATTGAAGGTGCTTTTGAAAATTATAAAAAAAATGCCGGTGAAGAAATTAATTATGATTCGTATTTTAAATACAATATATATCATATGCCATTTCCTGGTATGGCTTTCCAAGCACACAGAATTATGCTTAATCTTGCCCGCTCAAGAAAAATCGCAGAAATAAGAGAAAGTTTTCAGGAAAAAGTTTTTCCTTCTTTAAGATATGCAATGCGCGTCGGCAGTACTTACGGCGCAGGAAATTTCGTTGCTTTGTGCGGTTTAATAAAATCTGTAGATACTCTATCCCCTGATGACAGAATCGGTTTCTTCGCCTACGGCTCCGGCTGTATCGGTGAATTTTACAGCGGACATATTTTGCCGGACGCAAGAAAATTTATTGATAGCCTTAAAATCGATGAAGAACTTGATAGCAGAC
>CAYQNP010000160.1:0-5845 GCA_964418785.1 uncultured Spirochaetia bacterium
AAAAATAATGTTATTTTAAGACCTCTCGGTAATGTTATATATTTTTATTGTCCATTAACAATAAAGAAAAAAGAGATAGATGATATCTTGAAAAGGTCGGAAATTTCGATTATAAATGCAATAAAAAAATTGACAAATAAAATTTATTAATTAGATTATGCGCTATGAAAAATAAATTAGTATCAAATATATTGAATAAACAATATAAGTTAGAGACAAAGAAAATTATCAGAATTGCACTTGATGAAGATGTAAAAAAGAGTGATTTAACTGGCGATATATTAATACCGGTAAATTCTAAATCCGAAGCAGTTATAATAGCTAAAGAAAGCGGAATACTTTGCGGAATAGATATTGTAAAAGAAGTCTTTAAAAGTGTAGATAAGAATATAAAATTTAAGCAGTACAAGCACGACGGGGATTATATCTCTGAAAAGGATACAATATGCAGAATAAACGGAAGAACACGCAGTATATTAAAAGCAGAAAGAACAGCACTTAATTTTTTGCAGCATTTATCAGGCATTGCATCTTATACAAATAAACTTGTAGAATTAACGAAAAAGTATAAAGTTAAAATTTTAGATACAAGAAAAACTTTGCCGGGATTGAGAATGCTGCAAAAGTATGCTGTTTATGTCGGCGGTGGCGGCAATCATAGATTTAATTTGTCTGATGAGATTCTCGTAAAAGAAAACCACATTAAAGCAAATGGCGGAATAAAGAATACACTTAAAATATTAAAACAGAAATACAGAAAAAATTTTGAAGTAGAAGTTGAAACTATGGAGGAATTTTATCAGGCTGTAGAAAATAATGTTCCATTTATTTTACTTGACAATTTTTCTATAAAAGATTTACGAAAAGCTGTTAAGATAAATAAAGGCAGAGCAAAACTGGAAGCATCAGGTGGAATTACCATAAAGAATATAAAAAAGGTTGCCTCAACAGGTGTGGATTTTATATCAATAGGTGCTACGACACATTCAATTAAAGCAATGGATTTTAGTTTGCAGATTATAGAATAAGTATTATATAAAATTGCGGTTAAAAGGGAATTCGGTGAAAATCCGAAACGGACCCGCCGCTGTAAGCAGGAACGAAATTTGCACAATGCCACTGTCGTATTACGATGGGAAGGCGCAAAGAGTAGGTTTTAGCCTGTAAGTCAGAAGACCTGCCGCAATTTTTATAATCACTGTTCCCGGGACTCTGGAACCGTGATTTCAAGAGGTGTTGAAGTAAAACGGGTGCAAACCCTCTATTCGTTTATAATAAACGGATAGAGGGTTTTTTCTTTTTTAGGACATTTTTTATGAGATTGATATTGTTCATTACTCTTATTATTTTTACATCAAATCTTAATTTGCTTGCTGATACTAATATACAAAGAATTACAGTTATTGCTGAAAAAAAGTATCCTGAAGCACGCGATTTGTCACCGCAAGTAAGTATTATTACTTCTGATGAAATTAAAAAATCAGGTGCCCGTAATGTGGCTGAAATTTTAAGCCGGGTTGTGGGTGCTTATGTTCAAAGTTACGGCTTTTTAAATTCCTCAAGTATGGTTTCTATACGAGGGTCATCAAACGAACAGGTGCTGGTTTTAATTAATGGAAAAAGATTAAATTCAGCTCAGGGCGGTGGGGTGGATTTTTCATCTATTGATCCTGATATGATTGAAAGAATTGAAATTATTCGAGGCGGTGCTTCTGCTTTATATGGTGAAAACGCTCTCGGCGGAGTTATTAATATTATAACTAAATCAGCCGGCTCCTGTAATGAAAATTCCGTTAATTATATGTTTGGCTCGTATAATACACATTTACTAAAATTGCATAGCGCCGGGAATTTGCCCGGTAATTTTGATTACTTCTTTTATGGCAGTATCCTGTTTTCTAAAGGTAATTTCTCTTTTTATGATTTTAAAAACAAAACTTCAGAGTTGAGAAAAAATAGTGATATTAATTCGTACGACTGCGGTATAAAAACAGGAACCTATATTGATAAATTTAAAACGCACAGATTATCATTTAGTCTCTTATATAGATATGATGATAAAGGTGTACCCGGGATGATTGATTTCCCTACTGTATCTGCGCGTATGTCTGATAGGAGAGCTATAGGACAGCTCGATTATACTTTTAATAAATTCGCATTATACGGTAAGATAGATGTCAGTTTGTATTTTAATTATCAATACAGACGTTTTACTGATCCTGATTATTTTCTCGGAAAAGTGGATGATCTGCACGAAAACAAGGCTTCAGGAATTGATGTGAAAATTTTTTTAAATCCGGACTTTTATAATATAAAAAATCGTATAAAATGCGGATATTCTTATAGATACGATTCATTATATTCTACTGCATTTTTAAAAAAAAGCATTAATAACGGGAATGAGAACATCACCAGGCATGCACACTCTTTTTTTATTTTTGACAATATAAACCTGTTTAAATTCAGCAGAACCGAGATTTACAGAGTGGTTTTATCTCCTTCTATGAGATTTGATATAAATAGTATTTATGATAATGTTTTAAGTAAACAGGTTGGCATCCTTATAAATACTGATAAAGAAAAAAAGATAGTTATTAAAGGAAATATTGGTACTGCATATAGAGCACCTTCTTTTGATGATCTTTTCTGGCCGGATACTTCTTTTGCAGTTGGGAATAAAAATTTAATGCCTGAAGAATCTCTTAATTTTGATATTGGTGTATTATCTTTACTTTACACCTGGCTTTCCAGTGAAATTGTTCTTTTCTATTCAGAAGTAACGAATCTAATTCAATGGAATCCTGGGCCGGGAGGACAATGGTTCCCGTCTAACATAGGAAAAGTTTGTATAAAAGGTATTGAAACTGAATTTAAAGCATTATTGATTTCAAACTTCTTATCCGGCTATATAGAAACAATTTATAATTATTCATTGACTTTTGTTACGGACAAAAGCGGCGAGCCTGCAACAGACGGAAAACAGCTTCCCCGCAGACCATTTGAAAAAGCAAATTTTATTATGTCTTTTAATATACCTGATTGTTTTTATTTTCATTGGGAAACTCGCTTTGTAGGTTTCAGGTATTTGACTGCTCATAATACTAAATATCTGGACTCTTATTTTACCCATAATATTAATATTGGATATGAAATATCAAAAAACTTCAGTATATCTTTAATTATAAGAAATTTGTTTAACTCGTATTATATAGATATTCGCGAGTATCCTATACCGGGAAGGGAATTAATGTTTCGTATAGGAGTTGAGTTTTGAAAAATACAATAATTATATTACTGTTATTATTTTCTGTAAGTTGTATAAAGCCGGTACAGTTTAACCCGGGAGGAAGACCTGTCTCAGATGATAAAAAAAACGAGGTTTACATTGTTAATTCATTAGCAGAAACTATAAGCGTTATTGATACTTCAGCCTTAAAGATTAAAAATGATATTCTTGAAACAGGTTTGTGGCCCAATTATATAAGTGTAAGAAACAATACAGGCTATATTGTAAATTCCGGTGATAATTCTATACAAATTTTTGATGAAGATACTTTGACAACAGTAAGAAACATAAATCTGGGGGCAAATTCAAACCCGTGGAGTTTATCTTTTTACGGTTTAACAGACACCGGCTTTATTCCTAATTTTGTAGCAGGAAATATCGCTGTAGTAAATCTTAATACAGGTGCTGTTTTGAAAAGAATATCCGTAGGAACAGGCCCGGAAGGTGCTGTTGTATGTAACGGAAAACTTTATGTGGCGAATACATCCTGGAATTATGAAACTTATAGTTATGGTCAGGGCACGGTTGCAGTAATTGATTTAAATTCATATAAAGTTGTAAAAATAATAAACACAGACAAAAATCCGCAGTGTATAATAGGTTTTGATTCTATAAATGAAATTCATGTTATTTGTACGGGAAACAACGGAGGGGCTGATTCGGATGACGGAAAAATCGATATTATAGATACATCAAATGATACAATTAAACAGGTTCTGGATATTGGAGGCTCACCCGGAGGATTTGCAGTAGATTATTCTTTTAATAAAGTTTATCTGTGCGGTGTGGGCGGAATCCAGGTGTATAATTATTTAACTCGTGATATTTTGCACTCATCTACTAATTATCTTGCAGTTGGAAATAGTAATGATTTTTTTTCCGGTTTAACCATTGATACTGTAAACAACCGTATATTTGCAACGATTTTTAATTCAGATAAAATATTTGTCTTAGACAGATTTTCAAATAAAAAAATAACAGAATTAGACAGTTCTGATGGCCCTATAAATCCTTGTTTTTATGGAGAATAATGTGTCAGCATTGAGAATAAAGTTTTTAATTGTTTCACTTATATTTCACATATTTTTTTTGCTGTTTATCACCATTATTTTATATAGAACCAACAGGGATTTACTTTATATCAGGACCAATACAGGCAGTTCTGCTTTTCAGTATATTACAGTTGATGATTTTGATGTAGAAAATTTTAATAAGGGAAAGCATAATATACAAAAAAAGAGTTTAGCAAATAACGGTGCAGTTTCAAAAATAGAAAAAGGATATATTAATCCTGCTCCCGAATATCCGCCAATTGCTGCTAAGTGGGGCTGGGAAGGTATTGTAAGACTTAAATTATATATAAAAAATGGAAAAGTAGATAAAATTAAAGTTATAAAAAGTTCTGGTTATACTATTTTAGACAGGGAAGCAGTAAAAACAGCAAAAAAATGGATGTTTCCGGATATTGTTTCTTTAAAAACAAAATATATAGATATAGAGTTTAAAAAAAATAGTAATTTTTAACTTTTTTAAGAGACCTTTGCAAAAATGTTAATAGCAATATGCGATGAGAAAAGCAAGTATAATCCTATTGAAGATTTTGGTATTTACAGGGATGTTGTATAGTGTAGAATTGCCTGAAGGGGCCTTGCGTTTTCCTGTATCAACAAATGAAGACGAGAAGGAGTGATGCCTGGAGTTGGTGCAAAACAGTATAAACTTTGTAGCCGAGACTTCAGGCTCGGCTACAATACTTCTCATTATGTCATTTCGACCAGCGGGAGAAATCTAATTCGTAAAAGTCAAGAAAAAATACACACAGTAAAAAAATCATTTGACATTATAAAGAAAATATATAATATATAAAATATGAAAGAATTAAAAAATTTACCAATAGGGGTGCAGACTTTTAAAGATATTATAGATGGTAATTACTTGTATATAGATAAGACAGAATATATATATAATATGTTGAAAACTCCAAAAGGCGTATATTTTTTATCACGGCCAAGAAGATTTGGAAAATCTTTGTTAATATCAACATTGAATGAGATATTTCTTGGGAATAAAGAGTTATTTAAAGGATTATGGATATATGAGAGCGATTATAACTGGGAGAAGTATCCGATATTAAGGTTTGACTTTTCAAAGTTGATAGCAAAGACACCGGAAGAGTTAGAAAATAAGATAAGAGAACGAGAAGATGAGATAGCAGAAGAATATGGAGTTAAACTGGAAAGGGAATATTATGACAGTCGAGTAGGAGAGCTGATAAAGAAGTTGATTAAAAAAAGTGATAAAGATAAGGTAGTTGTATTAATAGATGAATACGATAAACCAATAATAGACCATATAGAGAAAGTAGAACTTGCAATAGAGATGAGAGACACATTGAAAGCGTTTTACACAATGTTTAAAGGGCTGGATGAATATATACGGTTTATACTGCTTACAGGAGTGAGTAAATTTTCCAAAGCAGGAGTATTCAGCGGTTTAAACAATTTAACTGACATTACAATGAATAAAATGTATTCATCAATGCTTGGAATAACGCAGGAA
>CAYQNP010000161.1:0-26971 GCA_964418785.1 uncultured Spirochaetia bacterium
AATTTGATTATGCTTTGATAGATGTAGCAGTGTTTTTAAAAATATCAAATAATAAAATCAGTGATATAAGAATTGCGTATGGAAGCATAGGTACACTTCCTTTCAGGCTGTATAAACTGGAGCAGGAGTTTAAGAATAAACAAATAACAGAAAATACAGGCAATGAAATTGCCGAAATGAGTAAGAGACTGATAAAACCGGCAGGGGATTTTAGAATAAGTAAAGATTATCAGAAAAAAATAACAGGGGTAATTACAAAACGCGCTTTTGAGATTTGTCTTGAACAGATGGGGATTAAGCAGGAGGCATAATATGCGTATAAGTGTTAATATAAATAATGAGTATAAAGAATGGGAAATAGAGCCGGGAGATATCTTACTGGATGTTTTAAGACGAGAAGGTTATAAAGGTGTAAAAAAAGGATGCGGACAGGGAGAGTGTGGTGCCTGCGCTGTATTGTTAAACGGCCGCTCTGTTAATTCCTGTATGGTCCTTGCAGCTGATGTTGACGGTATGGATATTATTACTATTGAAGGAATCGGAACTCCTGATAATCCTGATATACTTCAAAAAACAATGGTAGAAGAAGGAGCTGTTCAGTGCGGTTTCTGTACTCCCGGTATGATTATATCAAGCAAATATATGTTTAGTAGAATTGCAAATCCGGATGAAGAAACTATAAAAAAATATCTTGACGGAAATTACTGCCGATGCACGGGTTATGTTAAAATAATTAAGGCTGTTAAAAAAGTTGCTAATAAGAAAAAGGGATAATTAAGGAGCATATGTTATGTTAGATGTAAAAAAAATGAAATATGTTAATAAATCTGTTGAAAAGATAGACGGTATAGGTCTTGCTACAGGCAGGGCTGAATATGTTGCTGATATAGATTTGCCTGATATGTTATATGCTAAATTATTATTATCCCCTCACGCACATGCTGTTATTGAATCAATAGATACTTCTGCTGCAGAAAAATTAAAAGGTGTTAAAGCTGTTTTAACTTACAAAGATGTTCCGCGAGTTGCACATACTACAGCCGGTCAGGGATTCCCTGAACCTTCGCCTTATGATACTTTTATGCTTGATAAAAAAGTAAGATTTGTCGGAGATAGAGTTGCTGCTGTTGCTGCTGAAACTCCTGAAATAGCTGAAAAAGCACTCTCTTTAATAAAAGTAAAATATAAAGTACTTGATGCTGTGTTGAATCCCGAAGATGCAATAAAAAAAGGTGCTCCTGTTATACATGATGAAAAAGATGCTAAAACAGTGTTGCCTATAAACTATAATCCCCGGCGTAATATAGCTTCTTTCGTAGAAGTGGAGGCTGGGAATGTTAAAAAAGGAATGGAAGATGCAGATTTTATTATTGAACACAGATACGAAAGCCATTATGCTACTCATGTATGTAATGAACCGCATATTGTTATAACTTATCTTGATGCTAATAACAGACTTGTAATAAGAACATCAACTCAGGTACCGTTCCATGTCAGACGAATAGTTGCTCAGAGACTAAAACTTCCTGTCAGAAAGATAAGAGTTATAAAACCTCGAATCGGCGGCGGCTTCGGCGGAAAACAGGAAGTTTTAATTGAAGATATATGTTCTGCTCTTACCTTGAAAACAGGAAAACCTGTAAAACTTGAATATACCAGAGCAGAAGAGTTTATTGCCAGCCGTACCAGACATCCCCAGATTGTTAAGTTTAAAACAGGAGTAAAAAATAACGGTACTCTTACTGCAATTGATATGGATATTTTAATGAATACAGGTGCTTACGGATCTCATGCTCTTACTGTTGCAAGTAATACCGGTAGTAAAGTCTTACCGCTTATTAAATGTGATAATATAAAGTTTAAAGCTACGAGTGTATATACAAATCTGCCGGTAGGTGGCGCGTATAGAGGTTATGGCGCAACTCAGGGATATGTTGCAATGGGAATTCAGCTTGATGAGATTGCGGAACGACTGGGGATGGATATAATAGATTTTTATAAAAAAAATCATATACAGAAAGGCGAAACTTCTCCTATATTTAAGGCTCTTGGCGAAGGCAGAGAAGGTGTCCTGCAGACTATTGAAAGTTGCGGTTTGGATAGGTGTATTGACGAGGGTGCAAAAGCAATTGGTTGGTATAAAAAACGAGAAAAGTATAAAAAACAGAAAGGCACTATCCGTAGAGGAGTAGGAATGGTCTGCCTTATGCAGGGGTCCAGTATCCCTGATATAGATATGGGAGCTGCAAGTCTGAAAATGAATGAAGACGGCTCTTTTAATCTTCTTGTCGGAGCAACAGATCTTGGAACAGGCAGCGATACTGTCCTTGCTCAAATAGCAGCGGAAGTTCTTGATGTGCCTGTAAATAAAATTATTGTTTATTCTTCTGATACTGATTTGACCCCTTTTGATGTCGGTGCTTATGCTTCAAGCACTACTTATTTAACCGGAAATGCTGTTAGAAAAACTGCTCTTGATGTTAAAGAACAGATTCTCGATGTTGCTTCCGAAATGCTTAATATCCCTAAAAATAAACTTGATGTCTATGACGGTAAAGTTGTCTCTAATGACGGAAAACATAAAGTTACTTATTCTGAAATAGCATTGTATTCTTTATATGAAAAAAATCAGCATCAGATCGCTTCAATAAAATCTCATATTACAAAAAAATCACCTCCGCCTTTTGCTGCACATTTCGCTGAAGTTGAGGTTGATACTGAAACAGGAAAGGTTAGAGTTTTAAAATATGTTGCAGCTGTCGAATGCGGTGTGGCTATTAACCCAAAACTTGCAGAAGGCCAAACTGAAGGCGCTGTCTTAAATGGTATAAGTTTTGCTTTAACTGAAGAATATATTTTCGATAAAAAAGGAAGAATGCTTAATCCTAATTTTTCTAATTATAAAGTCTATTATACTGCAGATTTGCCGGATATTAAAACTATATTAATTACTGATCCGGAACCTACAGGGCCTTATGGCGCAAAAAGTGTATCCGAAATTTCTATTAATGGTCCAATTCCTGCTATTTCAAATGCTATATATAATGCTGTTGGAATAAGATTAAGAACTTCTCCGTTTACTCCGGAACGAGTGCTTAATGAACTTGAAAAAATTAGTTGAGAAATTTTTTTTGTGATTTATAATAATTATTGTAAATATGAGGTTATTGCCTCATATATTTAAAAGTATAGGTTTATTGTAATACTATGAGGAAGGTTATAAGTATGCAGAAGGTTTTTAAAAGAGTCTCTATCATTTATGTACTGTTTATTTTTATAATAACTTTTTTTTATAATATAAATAAATTGTCAGCAATTTATATTAGAGGCGAATTAAACAGTTGGGGAACCAATATAATGAGCTCTGCTCTGGGATATGTGCGATTTACTACCAATTATACTGCATCTGATAGCTCTAGTCAGTTCAAGTTTGACCAGTATGGAGATTGGAGTGTAAATTGGGGTTCGGGTGATACTAATATGAGTTTAAATACAAAATATACTCTTTATCAGAGTGGGAATAATTGTGGTGTCCCTGTTGTTTCCGGTAATTATTATACTTATATAATGCGAGAAGTTACAGGGGGTGGCTCTGTTTGTACGGTTCTGGAAACTTCTTCATTTCCTGTAAATATAACTTCTGTAACAGATGATTCCGGCGGTACAGTTATTTATTCTAATTCTGTAAGAGTTAGAATAACTTTAAGCGCAGCAAAATCTACTGAAGAAAGAGTTTATGTCCGGTATTCTTCTGACGGATGGAGCTCTGATAATTTTGTGCTTGCTGCTTCAAGTAATACCACTATCTATACCTGTTCTATTCCTGCTCAAAATAAATTATGTACTGTCTCATATTATATCCTGACTACAACTTTAGATTGGGCTGCTAATAATGATCTTGATAACTATCCTGATTTAATGACATTAAGATATAATAATAATGGTGGTCCTAATTATACTTATAATGTTTCAGGTATTAGAACAATAGACGGAAACCCGGGTGATTGGATTGGTGTTGCCGGAAGTTATACTAACGGAGCTGTTGTGTCTTCAGGTGAGTTTATATGGAATGATGCTGAAGATGTAAGAAATCCGGGAATACCTTTAGGCGGCGGCACTAATTCGTATGATCTAACTGAATTTAGAATAACTTCTGATAAATTTTATGTATATGTCCTTGCTAAATTTAAAGATATTGTATCAGACAGTTTCCCTTACATAAGTATTTCTATTGACAGTAACCAGATCGTATCTTCAGGTGAACAGTGGCTTGGAGATTTCGCAGATGTTAAAGTTGATTCTCACGCAGAATGGGAAAGAAATTTGATTTTGCCGTATGCTGATATTGTAAGATATTATAATACAGGATGGGACTCTTTTACAAACGGTGTAAAGAGTATGGATACAAATTATAATTGCGTGGAAGGTGCAATTAAGTGGAGTGATCTGGGATTAACAAATAACGGCACTTACAGATTTGCTGTAATGGTTGCACAGGATAGTAATGGTTATACAAAAGAGTTATACGGTCCTGATGTTCTTGATGTTATTACTGTTCAGCCCGGTAATACATGGAATGAAATTAGTGATACTAATATGAATTTTTATTTTGATTTGACTTTTAATGCTTCAGGTGGTGTTGCTGCTAATAACAATGCCCCGGCTGCCCCTTCTGTTATATATCCTGTTAGTGAAACTATTACAACTAATCAACCGTTATTTATCTGGAATACAGCATCTGATGCTGATGGCGACAGTGTTTACTTCTATAATATTCAGTTGAGTGAAACAAATAGTTTTGCTACTTTATACAGCAATATAAATATAATTGTAACAAATACAAATTATTATTTAACTGTTCCTTTACATAGTTCAACTATATATTATTGGAGGGTAAGAGGCTGGGATTCTCACGGCAGAACAGGTCTATGGAGCAGTATTACTAAATTTACTACTGAAGGAAATAGCCCTTTTGCTCCCACTAATCTTTCACCTGCAGACGGCTCAACTGCTGATTCTTTGACACCTACTTTAAAGTGGAGCTTTCGAGATGCTGATATTGGTGATTCTCAAAGTAAATATAGAGTTCTTATAGGTACGAATTCTGCTATAAACCCTGTTGTATATTCTAATGAAGCATTAACTTCTGCAACTCAATATACAACACCTGCTCTTGCTAAAGATAAACAGTATTTCTGGACAGTAAAAACCTGGGATAATACCGGGAAAGAAAGTCCGTTCAGTGAAACTAATTCTTTCTATACTCCATTAATAGTGATTGACGGATATGCTGATGATTGGCATGGTATATCTCCTTCTCAGGATAATACCTGTGTAATATCCTCTAATGAGTTTATATGGAAAGATAAAACCGGTGATGAAAGAACAGATTCTCCTTCTCAGGACAGTAATTTTGATATAACAGAGGTAAGAATAACTTTTGATAATACCTATATATATGTACTGGTTAAAGTAAATGATATGACTTCAACAGATGAACCTAATATTGCAATTGCAATTGATACTAATTTATCCGGCGGTATGGATTGGATAGGTGCAGATAGTGATACTATTATAGGTGGAGACTACGGAAAAATAACAGCCTCTGCTCATTATCCTGATGTAAATGTTATAGTGCATAATCCTACCAGCGGTATAACTAAAATAGAACTGTTTACAAATAACGGTACTTCATGGTTTGCTCCACCGACTGCAGGTGACGGAACTGCTTACAGCAGTATATCTGAGGATCTCGTGGAATTTAAAATAGCCCGACAGGATGTTGGACTGTCCGGTAATAAAACTGCAAGATTCAGTATTGCTCTTTTTGATAATAATGTGGATTGGGCTAATAATAATAATTGTACTTATGATATTGTAGGTACTTCTGATGCCCTTGATACTGTAGGTATTGCATCAAATTTGAAAAACGATGGAAGCAGTATAAGTGCCTGGGATGAAGATTTGTCAGATGGTGATGTTGATTTCTGGTTTGAATTAAAAATTAAATCTAACGGAGATATTACTAATATCCCGCCTGATAAAGTTACAACACCGACACCGGCAAACGGCTCAAATAATGTCTCTTATACACCAACTTTATCATGGACCTCTGCTTCTGACCCGGATGATGATATTACAGGTTATCTACTGGAATTAAATACTTCCACAAATTTAAGCGATACTGTGTTGTATAGAGTTAACACTACCAATACTGTATATACTATACCGTCTAATTTGCCCGACGGTGTTACCTGTTATTGGCGCGTTCGTGCAAGAGACAGAAACGGAATGCTCTCTACAAATTACGATATCTGGAGCTTTTCCACTATGTCAACCGAAAGTGTCCCTACACCAACTACACCTGTATGCTCTCCGTATATAGACGGCATAAAAGATGAAATATGGGGAAATACTCCTATTGTTACGAGTTCAAACTCAAATGCTCCTGCTAATTATATGAAAGATTTGTATCTTGCCAATGACGCTAATTATCTGTATATCGGCTGGAGTATGGGGAAGGACCCGTGGGATGAGTCTTCGTCAGGATATGATAAATCTGCTCATTTCGGCTGGGCATTGGAAACTCATATAGATGCAGCAGGAAGTTCTTCTGACCCTTTTGTTGGAGATACTACAACAGTCGGCTGGTCATTAAAACCGGATTTCTGGGTTTACGGCTGGATTAAAACAGGTTTCTCAACTTTTGGAAAGATTTACCTCTACGAATATAAAAACAGTCAGTGGAATGCAACTGAATTACAAGAAAATGTTGATTACGGAATGGTTACTAATTCATGGGCAGAGGTTAAACTCTCATTAAAAGAGTTGGGCGCATCTTTAAATTCTAAAATTTATCTGCTTGGTATGTTTAGACCTGCTGAGGATAAACCGGGAATATCAGATTCACTGCCTTATGATAGTGCCTGCAGTGCTTATGCTGATACAAATGCAAATTTGACTGCAAAAGTAATTTATTACATAAGATACGCTTTAATAAATACATGGCATAAACCTGATACTGAAGAAGTAGTAGGGCTTGGAACTATGCGCTCTCCATCTTCTCCTACCAGCAGTGATAAAATATCTGTACAAATCGGTGTCTATCCCTATGACGGATATGACTCTGCTTATTTAATTTATACAACTAATAACTGGGCAACTTCGTTTACAAATTCTTTCTCTTTCTATAAACAGTCCGGAAATGCAACTTATCTGTTAAGCGAAATAGGACCATTCCCTAAAAATACCACTGTAAAGTATATAAATAAAGTTGTAAGAAATAATATGGTTACTTATAATTACGGCTCAGAGTCCTCTTCATCTGTTGTTAGCAATTATTCTACTGCTCAGGCAAACCCTTATACTTTTGTTGTGGAAAATTCGGCACCTTCTGCTCCTCAGATAAGTATTACCCCTGTTTTACTATTTACGAATAATAATTTAACTGTTTCAGCTTCAAACTCTATTGATAATGATGGAGATACTTTAACTTACTATTTTGATTGGTATAAAAATGATTCTTTAGTCGCAGAATTTTCTACAAATGACAGTACTGCTCCATACCTTGCAAAAGTTATAAATAAAACAAATCTGGTGCCGGGAGATGTGTGGTACTGTAAAGTCAGAACTTATGATGGAAATAAATATTCAGAATGGAACTCCTCTAAAAAAGTTACTGTCCTGTTTCAAGATTGGGCAGATATTTCAACATCCCTTACAAATTCATCTCTTATCACAAATAATGAATTTATCTGGTTTGATAAATATAATGATATAAGAGATGATGTGTCTGTTGATATTAGCGATAATTATGATTTATTAGAGTTGCATTCTAAAGCTGATTCGGTTTACATATATTTCCTTTTTAAATTTAAGAATATAACTGATGCAAATAAACTCGGTATTGCAATTGCTGTGGATACTAATCAAACAGCAGACACAACAGGTATATCTGAATTAGGGGATGACTCTGATACAACTTTGAAAATGAAAGCAGATTTTAATTTGCTTTTACATTCAATAATGAACGGCTTCCTCAGAGTTGAATATAAAAATAATAGTTCACAATGGATATTGTTAAGTGAAACAAATGCTGTTTTTCATATATACCCGGATTCTGATTTTTGTGAAGCTCGAATTTTAAGATCTGTGTTGGGTGTATCCAATGTCTCAAAGCAAATTAGATTCTCTGCTGCTGTTTTTCAAAATCTTCCCGGTTATGCAAATAATATAGATGTTTCAGTGGATTATAACGGCTCTGATTTTCTTGATACAGTTTCTATTCCTGCTTTATCCTCTAATACTGTTTATAATATGGCTGATGGTTACACTGCTTATGAAAGCGAATTGTTTGATAATGTTATGGATTACAGTTTTAGCTTAAATATAACTGCTTCCGATATAGCAGTGAATAATACACCTTCTATAGTATCAGGAATGAATCCTTCAGATAACCAGGTTATAACTACTCTTACACCTGCATTTTCGTGGAATAAAAGTTCTGATTCTGATAGTGGTGATTCCGTAACATCTTATTTACTTGATTTGAGTATATCTTCTAATTTTGATAATCTTATTTATAGAGTAGAAATTGATACTAATGAGTTTGCTGTTCCGAATAATTTACCTTACGGTTATACAAATTATTACTGGCGAGTATACAGCCGTGATACCAGAGGCGCTCTGTCTAAAGTGGCAACGAATTATAAGTTTACGGTTAATATATCTTCGCCTGTTGCATATACTCCTCAGGATATATATAATGTTGATAATTACAGTAATATACAGGGAATACAGGATGCAGACGGTACAATAGTATGGAACTGGACAGCTTCTGATGACCCTGCTGGTGTATCAAATTATTATGTAACCATAGGTACATCTGTAGGTGCATCTAATATAGTTACAAACTACGAACTTCCAGGTACTTCTACGACTTACTCAAAAGCCGGTTTGCAGAGAGGTCTGTTTTATTATGCTAAGTTAAGAACCAAAAACAAGAATGGAATAATTGGAGATTTTTCGGATTACAGTGACGGAATTTATCTTAATAAAATTTTAATGGATGGCTCAAGCACTTACTGGATTTCTAAAACTTATTCTGATAACACCGCAAATGTAAGTAACGGGTATGGAATCTGGCAGGATGCCGAAGATGTTCGAAACAGTGTAACTAATCTTGATTTAGTACAGGTTCAGATTACAGCCGACAGATATAATTTATATCTCTATTTCAAGTTTAACAGCAGTTGGAGTTTTAATGACGGAAGTCATTTTATTCAGGTTGCTGTTGATTCAGCAGATACTTCAAGTACAAGAGAATTTATCGGCAGAAATATCACAGATGCAGATTTAAGTGTTTCTGCTTCTGCTAACTGGGAATATATAATAAAAGTCATTTCAGGACTTGATACCTGTACAATTTGTGATACTACTTACGGAAACTGGAAAGCAGGTATTTACAAAGAGAATTCAGCGGATAGAGCTATAGAGTGTATGGTTCCGTTAAAATTTATTGGCGGTGCGGAAAATATATTGAATAACAGTATTAACTTTTCTATAGCTATTTTCAGTAATAATAGTGGTAATGTTCAGGCAGTAGACGGAGATTCTACTCCTGATGCTCTTGATGTTATAACTTCAGCATCTTCTACCTGGGATGAAATAAGTGATAAAGTACTCGATTTTTATTTAAGAGCACAGTTTGACGAAGAAGGGAATATAACTTCATTTACCGGAGTAAGTGCAACGCACACATCTCCTACCATACATCCTACAATCGGAGCAGGTTCAGCCGGCTGGGCGCAGAACGGTATCTTTTATAATATATTTGTTGATAGATTCTATAATGGTGATACTGGAAATGATTCAACAGGTGACCCCGGCAGTTACGGCGGTGATTTCCAGGGTATAATAGATAAAATAGATTATATCCGTGATTTAGGCGTAAATGTACTGGCTTTGTCTCCATTAACAGAGTATGGTTACGGCGGCTGGGGATATGGAGTTGATAACTGGCTTGAAGTAGAAAATAAATACGGTGGAAACAGTAAATTACTTGAAATGGTAAAATTGCTGAAAGAAAATAATATAAAGATAGCTATGGATTGGCCGGGTACAGCAGTTGGAACTTCCTGGCCGTTAAAAGAAGGTGACAGATATAAAAAATGGGCAGGATATTATACATCTCCTTATGGCGGCTGGCCTGAAAATACTGCAGGCCTCGCTGAAGTTCAGCAGTTCTTCTCTGATGCAATGATGCTCTGGGCTTCCAAAGGTATTGACAGTATGAGATGTGACTATGCTAAAATGCAGGGTAATCCTGCTGATCATACACATCAGTTCTGGCAGTATGTCCGCAGAAGAGTTAAATCTTATCTCCCGGATTTATATTGGTACGGTGAAGTAAAGGGCGATGACCCCGGATATGAAATGAAAAATTATGTTAATACCGGTTTGGAACTCGATGGAAATTTTGATTTTCCTATGATGTGGGATATACCCGGTGCTTTGCTTGATTCTCAAACAATGGATGCAGGTGATTTCAGGAATAATATTGACAACAGAGAAACATATGATTACGGCAGTTATCCTATAATGGTTACACTCGCAGAGACTCACGATGATGTTCGAATGAATTGTAAATCCGGGCAGGACAGCTGGAAAGTAAGGGTTACTTTGGGATTTCTGTTAACTTATTCGTCTCCTCCGTTATTTTTATATGGAACTGAAAATGGAGCTTATGGATGCGATAATGACATGGATAGATTAGATGAGTATAGTACTACAGCTGTGATGAATTTCGGTTCAATGTGGGGATATTCCACGGATCAAACCGGATTTATAAAACATTTGATTAAAGGAAGAAAATCTTTTCCCGGATTAAGGGGCTCAAGAAATTACGGCTCATTACAGTGGAAATATACTTCCGGTAATTGGCTGATTTATGAAAGAAACTATTATAATGATGCTATTCTGGTAATTGTTAATAAAAGCAGTACAGGTGCTAATATCCCAAGAAGCTATTTTACAACATGGGCAAGCAGAACATGGCGTGATTGGATGAACTGGAGTGATTATTTTTATACAGATAGTAGTGGGTATTTTACATCTGATATATATGTTCAGGGAAATGATGTTCGAATATTAGTCTCCCGTGAATACGGCGGCGGTTTTGGAGCAACTACTGTATCCGGTAATGTGGGTGTAGAAGGTGTTATTGCATATGTAAAAGATTATGCTGGTGGTATTGTTACGAGAGTCTCAAAAAGTGATTCTTCCGGAAATTATTCTCTGGAAAATATAGTTTGTAAAGATACCGGAGGAGAATCAAGAACTATATATTTCTGGTATCCCGGATATTCTTTTACTACAAATCTTACTTTATATGATTCAACACCTGTAACTTTAAATGTAGATATTTTTGCACATCCTGATACAACAGCTCCTGAAATTCCTCAGGGATTGGCTGCAAAACCCGGTGATAGAACGGTTCAGCTTAATTGGACTTATGTAAATGATGACGATGTGATTTCATATTATATTTATAGAAGTTCTTCTGAAAATGGCCCATTCTCAAAAATCGGAGAGGCTTTGAAAAATGTGTATATGGATGGTGTTTTCGGAGATTTGAATCCTCATCTTGAAAATGGAAAAACATATTATTATAAAATCAGAGCAGTAGATAAAAACGGGAATATGGGACCTTTTTCAAAGGTTGTAAGTGCAACACCCGGAAATCTTACTGTTGATTTCTATGTATATGTCGGAGATTCAGGATATAATGTTGAGAAGGTTTTTGTATCCGGAAATAGCGAGAAAATGAATTTCTGGGGAAGTTTTGGACCTTTAATAGAGATGGAAAAGGTTGGCGACGGATGGTATAAAAAATCATTTGAATTTGACCCGAGAATGGGTATAATGTATAAATATATTATTTACGACGGAAGCAGTTATATCTGGGAGAATAATTTCACAGGTACAGGCTCATCCTGGAATAACAGATATGTGGATTTTATGGACCAGGGTGATAATAAAATGACTATTATAAATAAGTGGAATGTTGTCGGTGATGCACCGCCTATAAGACCTCAAAATCTTTCTGCGTCACCAAAGGATTCTAAAGTAGTACTCGGGTGGGATAAAAGTTTTGAAACTGACCTTGCATTCTATTATATCTATAGAGACTCATCTGTTATTGCTAAAGTAGATGCTTCTGCTAATTCTTATGTAGATAATACTGTGAGCAATGGAATCACTTATTCTTATTACATACAGGCACAGGATATTTACGGTAATAAAAGCGAGTTCTCAAAAACAAATTCCTGTACACCGGGTGCTTCTGATACAACTGCACCGTCTGTCCCTGAAAATGTTTCAGTGAATGCTTATGCTACTAATATGGTAAAACTAATCTGGAATGCAAATTCTGAAGGTGACCTTGCAGGTTATAATATTTATAGAACAACTAATATTGGGTCAGGCTTCGTTAAAATAAATAAAACTCTTGTAGAAAAATCTGAAGAACCGTATTATATTGATACAGTCCAGCCCGGAATAGAATATTTTTATACTATAACTGCTCAGGATGATTCTCTAAATGAAAGCGGATTTTCCGAAACTAATAGTGCGAAGGTTGTAAAGATTACTTTTAATATTGATATGGGAAATATAAGTGCCTCTGATGTGGAAATTTTAGGCAATAACCTTCCGCTTTCATGGTCAAGCGGTATTAAACTGGATAAGATTGATGATTACAGATGGAGTACCACTATAGGAATGCTTTACGGCAGCAAAGTGGAGTATAAATACGCTTATAATAATTCTGATATAATAGAACAGAATTTTAATACTGATTCAGGGAATAGAGAATTAAGTATTAATTATGACAGTGCTTTTGTTGTTAATGATGACTGGGAGAGTTTACCCGATAAACCTGAAAATGTATGGGCATTTCCTCTTGACGGCGCAGTTGAAATACATTGGGATGCAAATACAACTTCTGAAGATTTGCTGGGATATAATATTTATTACAGCACTAATGCCGCAAACAGATTTGAAAATAAAGTTAATACTACTCCTATAACATCTACTTCGTATAAAATTGAAGGATTAAATAACGGAATTAAGTATTATTTTACAGTACGAGCTGTAGATAGTGGTGATATTGAACTGGAAAGTTATGATTCATCAATAGTAAATGCTACACCAAGAAAATCTGTACCTGTATATTTTAAAGTTGAAAATTTAAACGATAATGAATATAAGTAAAATATGGAGTAAGAATATGACCGGAAAAAGATTTAGACTATATAATTTAATTTTAAGTCTTGTATTGTTTATAGTATTAGAGATGAGTTTTCTGTATAGTCAGCAGGCTAATACTAACTGGGGAAAAATAACAAAAAAAATTGCTGTTTATCCTTCATTAAATGACAGTGCCTGGCTTGGTAAAGGTATTGTTACAAATATGGTTCCTGTTGGCGACGGTACATATGAAGTTAAACTTAATCTTACTCCGGGACAAATATACAATTATATATTTTTTGCTCAAACAGATGATAATCCGCCGGATGGATTATATCCTAATTCTACTTATTATGATCAGGTCCCTACTTTGGGAAATATCCCAACTTCAAAAAATTCTAATGTAGTACAATACACTAATTATGCGTATTATGGTGCAGTAGGAGAAAATCGGGATGCAAGAAGAATTATAAAAGTACCGGATACAAATGTAATACATACAGGGGAAAAATTTTATGTGTTTAATAATTTTTCGGATTCTCCCAAGCCTCCGGATAAAGTAGAAGCATTACCGGGAGATAAACAGATTATATTACATTGGTATCCTGCTAAAGGACAGTGGAATATTGAAGATATTAATGTTAAAATCGGCGGAAAGTATAGAATTTATTACAATTCTACTGGTGCTGATTCTAATTTCTCCCTTTTAACTGAAATTGATGGAAATATAACGAGTTATACTCATACCGGGCTTGTGAACGGAACTACTTATTATTATGTTATAGTTGCTGTAGATGCTTATCTTGGAAGTAAAAGCAGTCCGTTTCCCACAATGACTAGTGATCTGCCTGTTACAAATGGTACACTTACTGCTCAATCTTATGCTACACCAAACAGCAAAATACCGGTATATTTTAAGGTGGAGAATATTGATATGGAAGTTGTAAAGAAGAATGATTATCTTGTATGGCTGACTCCTTCGGATAAAGACGGGAGATTTTATTATAATAAATTGCCCGGTAGAATGGCAGTTGTAAAATTAAGACAATTAATAAAGGAGGAAAAATGAGATTAAAACTGTTTTATAAAGGTATAATATATTTTACTGTACTTTTTATGTTTTCGTTTATTTTAAAGTCTCAGCCTGCCCCCGGTTATGGAGTTAAAGGAGGATTTACGAATATCTCACGAAGGTTATTGCTGAAACAGGGGACACTATATTCATCTGATTTAACCAGTATTATATCAAATGCTACTCCGGTAGGAGACGGTACATATTTTTTTAAGACAGACCTTGTAAAAGGCGGAATATATAATTTTATATTCCAGGCACGAGTAAATAACAGCTGGCAGTATGAGCAGATACCGAATACAGGCGCTTTTCCGACTTCCACAAATAATAATAATGTAACTGATAAAAAAGGCGGTGCAATGGTTCAGATGGATGACGGAAATGTGCGTAGAAAAATTACTGTTCCTTCTAATGCTTCAGAATATTTTGTTTTTTGTAATTTCGGACATCACCCGAATCCTCCTGAAATTGAAGCTGAACCGGGTGATAAAGAAGTAAAATTGAAAATTAAAGCTATAGGACGCTGGGGCTATATTGAACCCGATGTTGTTTATGGCGGACATATAGAAGTATATCGCTCAACTGTTGACAGAGGCCCTTATTCTCTTATAACAAACCTTTCTGTTGAAAATGACGGATATGCTTATTTCACGAATAAGAATCTCCAAAATGAAACAACTTATTATTATGTAGCTATAGCTTATGATGCTTATCAGGGAACTAATGCCAGTGTTATCAGAGGCCCCCTTGAAAAAGAAATAGATATACCGGATTATAATACTTACATTTCTCAGGATAATATAGATGCAAATATGTTTAGCGGATATGCTGAACAATCTGCTGTTACTCCGCATAAAGCAATTAAAGTGATTTTTAAAGTAGATAATATAAAGTGGGATGTTGTTGAAAAAAATAATTATCTTGTATGGCTGACTCCGGCAGATAAAGATGCTCGAACTTATTTTAATAAATTGCCGGGGAGAATTGTAAAGGTTACTGTTAATAATTAAAAGTAAATTTAGGAGGAATGATGAATATCAATAATAAGTTCGCAATACATTATATTAAGCTGAAAGAGTTATTATATAGTATTGCAATTATATTTTTGTTGACATTTACAACTAATATATATTCTGCTGCATCTATAACAAACTGGCAAAATTTCCCTAAAAGAATTGTCGGGACTCCATCTCCTTTAATGAAAATACCGCCATATATTATTATGACTAACCAGGGAAACGGTGTCTGGCAGTTTAGTTCTTATTTTATACCCGGACAATCTCTTAAACTTAAATTTATGGTTTCAACAAATGGCAGTGATTATATAAGTGAATTACAGCAACCAAAAGAGTTTACAGTTACTTTCGGAACACAGGGCAATGTCTATTATTTAAGTAATACACCTGTAGGTCTCATTCGGATAACCGAAGGTTCTAATACTAACAATGCATATATGATGCTTGAGTTTAATTGGGAGGATGAACCCGATGCTCCTACCGGGATCTATGTTCAAAATATTCAGCCTACTTCTGCAGAACTGCATTGGACTAAATCAAAAGAATTGGATGTAATAGGGTATAATATATATATAAGTAATAATTATTTCCCGTATTACTATAAAGTAAACAGTACACTGATAAAAACAAACTATTTTAAATTTACCAATCTTGTAATAGGCTCAAGTAATTCTGTTTATATTAAGGCTGTAGATGCTTATACAAATATGCCTAATAATGAAAGTGATAAAAGCAGTATTTTAACTTTTATTGCCGACAGATATATTACTGCAAAGTTTTATCTTAAAAAGCGTCGGGCAGATGTTCAGGATGCTGTTTATATATGCGGAGATACTCCTCCTCTTGATTGGAACTTTTCGCAAAAATGGTGTATTTATATAATGATTTGTGGTATTATAAAGCAAAATTTATAAACGGAACAAAAATAACTTATAAATATAATATAGATAAAGATTCAACAAAATGGGAAAGCGATTTTTCTACTTCGTCAGGGAATAGAGAGACTGTATTAAGAGATACTGACGGCGACGGTGTGGTGGTTATAAATGATGTTTGGTCCATAGATTCAACAGAAAATCCCGCTCCTTCTGCACCTGCAAATATTATTGCTGTTCCGCTTAATGCTTCTGTAAATATGTTCTGGAGTAAAAACAGCGAGATTGATTTTAAAAATTATAAAATATATAGAAGTATTAATAATACAAATAATTTTTCAGTTATTACTAATATCACTTCTACTAATTTTACAGATACAGGGTTAATAAATAATACTAATTATTATTATAGAATAACCGCTGTTGATGTATCCGGTTATGAAAGTGATTATTCTAAAACTGTATCTGTAATTCCGCAGACAAATGCTGCCCCAATAACTCCCATGGGATTGCGAGGTATAGGTTTAAACGGAAAGGTTTCATTAATGTGGAATAATAACCCGGAAAGTGATATTGCAGGGTATGTTGTTTATAGAGCCTTAAATAAATTTGCTCTGTATTCTAATATATCCGGTCTTGTAGCAGGAACATCATATACTGATACTGCAGTAATAAATGAAACACCATATTATTATAAAATCAGGGCTGTAGATACTATAGCACAGACCAATAACGGGTTTTCCGATATAGTTTCAGTAACACCTGCAAGTAATGAGATCCCGTTAAGTCCTGTTAATTTAAAACTTATTGCTGCTTCTTCAGGCGCTTTGACTATATCGTGGACTCCTAATGAAGAGACTAATGTTGTTTCTTATAATGTGTATTATCAAAGAGAAGGAAGTATTATAAAAGGCCCTTTTTCTACAGATAACTTTACCAATTACAGTATAAATAATCTTGATAACGGATATAAATACAGCATATGGGTAACAGCTGTAAATAATAATAATTTTGAAAGTGCTGAATCTGAGGTTATAACCGGATATCCTGTTCCGGCAGTATCCGATTTAACAGTAAAACCTTCCGGAACAGAATCAGGAGCAGTAAAACTTGTATGGACATCTCCTGAAAAAGCAGGACCTTTAGGTAATCCGAGAAGATTTATTATAAAATATTCTGATGAACCTGTAAAAACATTCGAAGATTTTCAAAAAGCTGTAACATATTCAGATATACTTGCGGATGTTGCCGGGAGTTATGAGAGTGTTATAGTTAAAAATCTGGGAACAGACTCACCCGGATTTTATTTCACTGTTGCTGTAATTTACGGAGATGAGATTGGTATGGCTTGCTCTTCAAGTAAATACGGTGTTGCTTCTATGGTTGTGTCTCCTGTACTCGGCGGTACATTCAGAAAAATAGGCTCAACTTTAAAGGTCGTTATCCCTAATTCTGTACTCCCGGAAAATGCTTCTGCTGTTGTTATTAAAAATTATCAGGATATGAAAAAAGAAGAAAATTCTGTTGTTGAATCTGTTTATAGAGCAAATAAAAATGTAGCTAATTATCCGTCTTATAAATTAATCGGAAGTAATACAAATAATATATTTGATATATATGTTGTAGATTATAATGGTGATGAAGTTGAAACTCATAATAGAATGAGCGGTAAGGTGACGGTTTATTTCCCGTTTAATGACAGTAATCATAATTTAATAGTTGATGAAACAGAGGGAAGTGATAACATTAAAGTGAAAACTTTGAAATTGTTCTTTGTTAATGAAGATATTTCTCAATGGGCTATTATTCAAAATTCGTATGTTGATACTGTAAATAATTATGTTATAGGAAAATTGACACATTTTTCAGCTTATTCTGTATTCAGTAAAGAACCGCAAACTGATTTGTCAAAAGCAATAGTCTATCCTAATCCTATCTATAAACCGTCAGATACTAATCCGATTATTTTTACACGGCTTACTGAAAATGCAAAAATAAAAATTTATACAATATCCGGTAATCTCGTTAAAGACGGATTGATTAGTAATTCTGTTGGCGAGTGTGTATGGAACTGTAAAAATAATGATGGTGAGGATGTCGCAAGCGGTGTATATCTTTATTATATTGAAGATGGTGTAAATGAACCTGCTAAAGGAAAGTTAGCAATTATAAGATAAGAGGAGATTTGAAATATGAAAAAAATAGTTTTAATGTTATTTTTTTATGTGAGTTTTGTATATAGTGCTGCAGCAGTAAGTTCAGGTACTTCTTCTTTTGATTTTATGAGATTGGATGTTGGTGCAAGAATGTCTGCTCTGGCAGGAGCAGGTACTTCTTCTACTGTACCTGATTCTTTCTCTTTTTACTATAATCCTGCTTTATCTGCCTATGTGCCTCATATTGATATATCTCTGGCACATATGGAATATCTTGAAAATCTTAGAAATGAAAATATTAATGCAGTATTTAAAGTTAATAATTCCTATAGAATCGGTATAGGAATTATGTATATGTATGCAAATGATTTTATTCATACTGTATCTGCTGAGAATATAGAAGGATTTTCTATTATTGGAAAGTTTAGTTACTACGATCTAATGGCTGTTGTAAACAATTCTTTTATTCTGTCAAAATATTTAATAGGCGGTATTAATATTAAATATGTTAGTGAGAAAATATATTTAGAAACAGCGGATGGTGTGCTTTTTGATATTGGAGTTAAAAACAGAGAAAAATTATTCGGAATAATTGAGATGGGGGTATCTGTTGAGAATATGGGGGAGTCTGTTAAGTTTGTAGATAAGAAAGAAAAAGTGCCTTTAATAGTGCGGGGCGGATTAAGTAGCGGGTTTTCGCTCTTTAATATAAATACCATGCATAATGACATTGCTCTGTTTGCTGATATTGTAAAGGAAATAGAATATAATTTAAGTGTTAATTTTGGTTTGGAGTTCTGGGCTTTTGATATTATTTCTATCAGAGGCGGATATAAATTGAATATTGATTCCAGTAGATTGTCAGACATTACTGTGGGGCTTGGAATTAATTATGATAAATTTGAACTCGGTTATGCTTTTATTCCTTTTGACTATTTCGGCAATACACACAGAATTTCATTGAATATAAGACTGTAGTAAGGAGTTTTTATGAGATTGAAAATATTTTTTATGTTGGTTTTTATAAGTGTAAAACTGATTGGCAGTACTAATATTAGTATAAGGCATAATCCTATAACTTCTTTCTCTTATCCGGGAAGAAATATATTATTTAGTGCAACTGCTGTTGCTTCAAATTGTTCTGTTGCTAAAATACAGATATTATACAGAGCAGCAGGGGAATATGATTTCACCACAAACACAATGCAAACAAATACAGGAAGTTCTAATTATACTTTTACTTTGACAAACAGCAGTCTTACCAAAAAGAATCTTGAGTATTTTTTTCTGGCAGAGGATAACTTTGGTAATTATTACAGACAGCCGGAAGAATCCAGCGGTTATTATCTTATTAAAATAAGCAGTAAAGTTGAAGGAATTATTACACCTGATAGCCCCGGTTCTGTAATTCTGGCAGATGATGTTCCTGATGATAGTAAACAGACAGCACTTATTGTTGATAAAGATTCTGTTTTCAGTTCAGCTTATTTCGGTATAGAATATTTTCCTTATGATACAATAGAGATAACTGTTAGAAATGATAATCAGACAGTTTATAATAATGAGTTTTTGACGGATAATATCCTGCCGGTTGCTATGTACGATTTCTACAGGGCTGACAGCGGACTAAAACAAAAATTTGCTTTTAGAAAAAAGGTTACACTTTATATGCGTTATTTTGATGAGGATAATGACGGTATAGTTGATGCCACTTCTTATGATGAAAATAAGTTGAAACTCTTTTACTGGGATAATGTTAAGTGGCGATATATAGAATCAAGTATTGATACTGTTAATAATGTATGTATTGTAAAGACAGAGCATTTGAATAGATTCGCAATTTTTTATACAGACAGGAATATTACGGAGTTAAATAAACGCTCAAAGATACTTGATTATGTGGCTAATTCGTCCTTTTCTCCTTTTGACGGCGAAGTTGTTATTTTCGGTATAAAGAATGATATATCAGAGTATAAGGTAACTATATATAATTTTTACGGGAAAAAGATAAGAGTACTTACTACAAACAGCTGGGACGGCAGAGATGAAAATGGGAATATTGTTGACAGCGGTATATATATTTATAAAATCGCTGATGGAAGTAATAGTATTACCGGTATGTTGAATATAATTAAATAAGAATAGGTTAAAGGAGTTAAATAGATGAGAAAATTTTTATTTGGGTTTATAAGTATAGTTATAATGTTTGCAGGTGTCTCGTGTAGAAAAGAATTACCTGAAGATATGGGGATTGATACAAGTATACCTGAAGTAGTAAGTGCTGAACCTGCAGATGACAGTTATAATGTATCTAAATTTACAAAGATAAAAATTATATTTTCAGAAGCAATAGATAAAAATACTGTTTCTGGTGATAAGATTTTAATTGAACCTTTAATAAATTACAGTTATAAAGTAGAAGGAAATATAATAGAGATTGCACCGGCGGGTAATCTTGCAGACGGACAAAAATACTGGATTACAGTAAAGAAAGGGATTAAAGATTTAGCAGGTAATGAAAGTACATCGGATTATACTTTTAATTTTAGAACAGCAGGGCAGAGTCATTCACAGGCTGAAGTAACTTTATTGGTTGATAATTCAACAGGAAGAAATTATAAACAGCCTTATGTTGCAGGCAGTTGGGATATGTTTGGTGATTATGATGATGAATGGAATCAGGGGAAAAGATATCAGATGTATGATGACGGTTTACATAATGACGGCGCTTCCGGCGACGGTGTATGGGGATATATCGTTAAATTGACTGCAGATGCTTATCATAGTTATAAATGGGCAGTTGATGACGATAGTGATTCCGGTAACGGATATTTAAAGGATGCAAGTTTTGTTCTCCCTACAGCAAATCCTGTGAAATCTACTCTATATTTGTATCCGCCTGTTACAGTAACTTTTAATTATTATGATAAGGAAAATAAAATTACAGATTCTATATATATACGAGGTGATTTTAATGATTGGTCTATGCTTGATAAATTAAACGGACCTATTGGTGATGATAGGCTTTTTACTGTTACGAAAACTTTATCCGAAGGTACATATAATTATAAATATTATGCTGATGGTGATTGGGAGAAAGTTAATAAGGATAATAGAAGTATCACTGTTGTCTATGGAAATGATAATACACAGAATGATTATTATGCCGGCGGGAAAGATATTGTTTTCAATTATTATGATGTAGAAAATAAGGTGACGGATTCAATATATCTTAAAGGTGATTTTAACGGCTGGGGCGATGATAATAAAATGATTGGACCTATAGGCGAAAATAGAAAATTTACTACAACAGTCTCGGCTGTTGTTGGAAATACTTATAATTATAAGTATCTTGTGGATGGTGATTGGGATAAAGTTAATACTGCAAATAGAAGTGTAACTGTCACTGCAGATATGAATGAAAAAAACGATTATTATGCAGGTCCAATAAAAGTAACTTTTAATTATTATGACTTCGAGAATAATATTGATACTTCAATTCATATTCGCGGTGATTTTAACGGCTGGACACTATCTTATGAATATGAATTGGTATGTGTTGATGCTGCTTCAAATAAATATTCTCTTACTCTTGAATTAAATCAGGGAACTTATAATTATAAGTATTATGTGGATGGAGATTGGGAAAAAGTAAATACTGCAAATAGAACAGTTGTAGTAAGTCCTACAAATTCAACAGTTATAAATGATTATTATCAGAATTAAATTTATTCCCCGATAATTGTGAGTATTAATTCTCTGGTTCTCGGTCTTGTATCAAAATCAATAAAAACAATTTGTTGCCATGTGCCGAGTTGTAATTGGTTATTATAAAACGGTACTGTGAAAGATGTCCCTATTAATGCAGAACGAACATGGGATGAACCGTTGTCGTCATGCCATGTCTGATGGTGAAAATAGTTCTTATTATATGGAAAAAGATTCTCAAGTTCGGATTTTATATCTTTTACAAGATTATGCTCAAATTCAATAGTGGTTAGTCCGCCGGTAGAACCCGGACAGAATATATTTACTATGCCTGAAGATATATCTGTGTTTTGGATTTTATTTTTAAGCTCGGGTGTAATGTCTATTACATCGGTAAAGCCTTTTGTTTTTACTGTTATGGTTTCTTTTCTCACCATATCATAACCTCATTTAATAGCATTTAATATTTTTTCGGCACGAATTTTAATTTCTTGAAATCGGTTGTTTTTAACTAATTCTGAGTTTACAATTTCACTGCCTACACCTAAAAAAGATGCTCCTGCTTTAAGAAATTCTCCCGCTGTGCTGGCATTCACTCCTCCGGTAGGCATTATGTCTATGTGCGGATAAACACTTTTTACAGCCTTAATGTATTTTGGTCCACCTAATGTGGATGCAGGGAAAACTTTTATGAAATCTGCTCCGTAATTGTAGGCTGTAATTATTTCTGTTGGTGTTGCTGTCCCCGGAGCCACAAGTATGTCCTGCTCATTACAGTACTTAACAACTTCTTGTAAAAAGCATGGAGATACAACAAAATCTGCCCCTGCTTTTATTACATTTTCTGCTTGCTCTTTGTTTAATACTGTTCCTGCTCCTATTAAAATATCTGAAAATTTTTCTTTTAATTTCTCTATAACTTTTTCTGCTTTGCTAACAGTCATTGTTATCTCTATTGCTTTTATCCCTGCTTCTGCAAGAACATCTGCTGTCTTCTCCGCATCTTCAGGAGATTCTACCCTTACCACAGGTATTATAATCGTATCTTTTAATTCTTTGTATACTGCTTTTTTATCCATATATATGTTCTCCTTGTTTTAAAAATATTTCTTTAAAAAGGAATCTATCTTTTCTTTTAAAATTTTGAATAGTTTTTGTACCTCACTTAAATTTATATCATTTCTTAATTTGTTTTTTATGGATAATTCTATTGATTTTGCAGTTTCTGATATGTCTGAAAGAACTTTTATTTTGAATCCGCGTGTTATGCCTTTTATAGAATGAGCATATCTTTCTGTATCATTCAGATTTGAAGATTTTACCGCTATATTTAATTTTATTATTAAATCGCGTAATTCATTATTTATCTCTTTTTTTATGAGCTCAACAGTGTTTTTATCTATATTTCCGTAAATCTTTTTTATCTCTTCTTCAAATCTGGTAAAAAATTTCTTTTTATCGATTAGCGGTTTTGAGGTATTTTTATTTGACGAGAATATATTTAATACATTTTCAATTTCTTCTATTTTATAAGGTTTATTTATAAAGGAATCAAATACTCTTGTTTCACCTTTTGTAAAGGTCTCATTTTCAGAAAAAGCACTAACTGCTATTATGGGAATCTCTTTATTAAATTCTTTTATTATTTTAGCAGCACTGATACCGTCTAATTCCGGCATTTTTATGTCCATAAAAATTAAATCGTATTGATTCTCTTTTACTTTTTTTATTACTTCTTTCCCGTTTTCAGCCATGTCAGGATAAATATTAAATTTTTCTAATATCCTGTTTATTAATATTTGATTAAACCGATTGTCTTCTGCAACAATTACTTTCAGCTTAGAAAATCTGGCAGTATTGTTGTGTTCTGCAGTCTTGTTCTTAATCATAATACTTTTGTTGAGAATTTTTAAAAGTGAATTAGGAGTAAAAGGTTTTGTTATTATTTTATCATAATTATCTGCAAATAGTTTCTCTTCTTCACTAAGATGATAGGTCATATAAAATATTTTTAATGATGATTTTATATTGCGTAAATTTATTATTATTTCTATTGGTATTGCTGTATTAAAAAATATAAAATCAATGTTGTTTTGTAAGATAGTATTTTCAAGCTCTGCTTCAGAAGAAACAATAAAAGGTTTTATACCGATTTTTTGAAATATGTCTGTTATAGATTCGTCAACTCTGTTTTTATCAAATATTATTGCATTTCTATTTATTTTTTCAAAGTCTGTTTCTTTTACAATTTTAAGAGGAATTGTGAAAGAAAAATTAGAACCTTCTCCCACTTTACTTTTTACAGTTAGTTTTCCGCCGAGTTTTTCTATAAGTCGATTGGCAATTGTAATCCCAAGTCCGGTGCCTTCGTATTTTTTTGTTAAAGGATTCTCAACCTGTTCAAATATCTCAAAAATTCTTTTTATATCTTTCTGCGGAATACCTATACCGGTATCTATTATTTCAAATTTAAATTTGGGTTTGTTCCCTGAATTGATTATATTTACTTTTATCTTTATAAATCCTTTGTTTGTGAATTTAATTGCATTTCCTACAAGGTTTATAAATATCTGTATTAATTTTAGTTTATCGCCGTTAAGTAAAAATGATGAATTTATATCAGTTAAATCTAAAAACAACTCTATATCTTTTTCTATTTTTGATCTGGTTAATTCAAAAATAGTTGTAAATATTTCGTCTAATAAAAAGTCTTCATTCTGGATAGAGATATTGCCGTAATCCAATTTGGAAAGATATAGTATATCATTAACAATAGAGAGCATGTGATTTCCTGCTGTCTTAATGGCATCAAGATATTCTCTTTGTTCTTCTGTAAGTTCAGTGTTTTCCAGTAATTGCCCGAATCCAATAATAGCATTTAGTGGGGTGCGCATTTCGTGAGACATATTTGCCACAAAATTGCTTTTCATCAGTGATGTTTTTTCCGCTTTATCTCTTGCTACTATTAAATTGTGTTTTATTTCCTCTTCTTTTGTAATATCAATAAAAGCAGCAATAATTATGAAATCATTCTCATCTATTTGAAGTTTTACCGATGTCCTGCTTAGTGTCTTTTCCTCTCCTGTGTTGGTTTTTATATTTATCTTGTCTATATAAACTTTATTAAATGCCTGATTTATCCATTGCCTTGATGAAGAAGTGCAGAACTTCGTTATTGGTTTATTTAGTAAATCTGCTTTATTTAATTTCATAAGTTTTTCAAATGATTCGTTTGCATCTATTATATTATAGTTCTTATCAATTATGATAATACCTATAGGATTATATTTAAATAAATAGGTGAATCTGTTTAAGTTATCTTCTTTTTCTTTTAGTAATTTATCTGAATATTCTGATGTTTTTTTTAATAAATGTTTTAATATCTTATTTTCTTCTTTAAGCGCCCTTATCTGTTTACGGTATTGTGCTGTTCTTTTTTTTAAATCCATATTATTCCTTTATAAATAAGAAGTTTATACTGTTGTTTAGAAATACGGTTTTATAATTATATTGTCCTCCTGATTTTTGCGATAAAATTTCACCGCTCGAAAAGAAACCTGTGTATGTACTCTTGTTCTTTAAAATAGAATATATAATTTTGTATTCTTTTCTTAATTTTTCTTCAAGAAATTTTTTCCTCCCGTTGCATTCCACTATCATACAGGTGTCAGGTTTAAATCGTATTTTTTTTACAAAATCATTTAATCTGTTTTTTATATCTGCAAGCATTTCATCCGGTGAGGTTATTAACAATTTAAACTTCATACCGGGGAATACTCTCCCCCTTGTTATAAGGGCCTTAATTCTTTCATCATAATCTACAATTGCTCGTAAATAGTCTATATTATTTTGTCTGTCCATTATTGCGATTGGATATTTTAAAATATCATTCTTTGATTTCAGCATTGGCCCGAAAAAATCAAGATAAAAATCCATTGCATAGGTGTCGTTTATCTTGCAGATTTTATTATTGTTGACTTCTGTTATTACAAAAGTAGGACCTATGGGTTTATAGCCGTTTAAAGACAATGTTTCTACTTTTAAGTTTTTGTTGTATATCGCTATATAGACTAATGCATCTTTAATAATCTGGTTGTTATATATTATATATTTATTAACAGCTCCGGGTTTACCGCCCAGTATCCCGCCAAAGCCTATAATGTGATAATTTTTGTTGATCCTGTTTAATAAATCAAATTTTGCTTCTATTTCATAAAATTTTACATAAGATATAAATGAGAATATTAATTTGGGTATACCTTCTGAAATAAAATTCTTAATAAAAACCGAAAATCTTTTTCTGTTTACTATGTCTTCTTTTTCAGCCAGAAATATTTTAAATTTTGATTTCTTAAATTTTACTGCTCGTATTACAGCTGCAGGCGGGCTGAGTAACTTCCCTGTAAACGGGATGTGAGATGTTATCCCGCCTACTACAGGTATTTTGATAGTTGCTGCGTAATTTAATATCTCCTTGATTGGAAAATTGTACGACGCAAAAATTATAAATAAGTCCGGAGAAATCTCATCTTTTATCTTATTAATTTTTGTTTTGAAAGTTTTTCTGTTTTCAGTATTAATATAAAACTCTTTTATAATCATTATAAAATTATAATACATCAATTTTTTTAAATTGTCAAGTTTTTTATTTGGTGTGGATTGGTGGATGGGTGGATGTGGATGGGGACGGTGCAATACTCTATATACTTTCAAAGTACTCAAAAGTGGAAAAAGTGAGGGACGGTGCAATACTTTATTAACTTTTATTACTTTTCTTCCTGATTCTTTCTTAAAAAAATAAAAAAAATTTAAAAAAGTTTAAAATTTTTAACTGTTTTTTTTGTATATAATATATAAGAACAATTATTTAAGGAGGTTGTTATGAGAAGAGCAAGA
>CAYQNP010000162.1:0-8169 GCA_964418785.1 uncultured Spirochaetia bacterium
ATTCGGGTTGAAAATGTTTGCTTTTAATGGGGATTTGCTGGTATTGATGTATCTCCTGGTTATTGGATCTCTCGGTATGGCTCTTGGAGCCGGAGAAGCTGCTAATCCTAATGCAAGTATAGGTATATCGCGTGCTCTTTCTATAATGGTTGGCTATGAACTGCCTTTTGTTATATCAGTAATAGCAATAATGTCTATTAGTAAAAGTACAAGTTTAATAAATATTGTGGCTGCGCAGAGTGGTGGTGTTGCTAATTGGAATCTGGTTAAACTTCCTTTAATATTTCTGGCAAGTTTAATAGCGTTGCAGGGTAAATTAAATGAAAAGCCGTTTGAGGTTATTATTGCACCTCACGAAATTGCAACAGGCCCTCTTGTTGAATTTGGCGGAAAATATATGGGTTTTTTGCAGATAAATCATGCTTTGCATATTTTTGTTGAATTGGCTCTGTTTGTAGATTTATTTCTCGGCGGCGGAAATTTTTGGGTGTTTTTGTTGAAGATGATAGCTCTTTTTACTGTTGTTTTAACTATAAATGCAGTTTTTCCCAGATATAAAACCGATACAGCTATAAAAGTATTCTGGAAATGGCCTGCATTTTTTGCTGCTGTGAATTTAATCTGGATTTTATATTTTTAGTGTAAAGGTGAGATGAGATTATGGAAAAATTGAAAAAAAAGAAAAGTACTATTGAATACAGGAATGTGCTTGAAAAAATATCTGATAAGTTTAGAAAAAAGTCTATCTGGATGCTGCATTATTGTACAGGCTGCGGTGCAATTGAATTGCCGCCTACTATGACTTCTCGATGGGATATGGAAAGATTCGGTATGCAGCCTATGGTTACTTCAAGACAGGCTGATGTCCTGCTTATTACAGGCTATCTTGCTATTAAAACTTTAAAAAGGGTTATTACGGTATATGAGCAGATGATTGCACCCAAATATGTGGTGGCTTTTGGCTCTTGTCCTATAAATGGCGGTATGTATTATAAATCTTATGCAACTATAAATCAGCTTGATAAATATATTCCTGTTGACCTGTGGATAGCAGGATGTATGCCAAGGCCTGAAGCTGTTATGTCCGGTTTTAAAAAATTAGAGGAATTGATTGATGAAGGAAAGGCTATTGGCTGGAAAAAATATGAAGAAAATTATAAATGGTACAAGAAAAATCAGGACGAAATTTTTAATAATTTTGGAGTTATGAAAAAATGAATGAGAAAGATTTAATTAAATATATTAAGAAAATAGCTTCTTCAAATGATGTTCAAATTTTAAAAGAAAATCAGTATAAAGTTACTGTGCCTGCTGATGAGATTTATAATGTTTTAACAAGATTTAAAAATGAAGGTTATAAACATTTATCTCTGATTTCTGCTACAGATTGGATTAATGATGATAAATTTGAACTGGTTTATATAATTTATTCATATGTAAATCATGTAAGCATTCTTGTTAGTATTTTTATAGACAGGAAAGAAGCAAAAGCCGATACAATAAAATTTATCTGGCCTATTGCTTCTACATATGAACGGGAAATATATGAAATGTTTGGAATAGAATTTGTGGGGAATGATGATAGGCGACCGTTTGTACTTGAGGGCTGGAAAGGAATGCCTCCTATGAGAAAAGATTTTGATTTAAATAAATATTCAAATAAAAAGTTTGATAGGAGAAAGTATGCATAGAAATTTTGAGTATTATATAGGACCTAACCATCCGGGTATTGAAGGAAATTATTCTATAAAAATTGAGGCAAATGGAGATACTGTTTTGAATGCAGAGCCAGATTTTGGCTATTTGCATAGAGCCTTTGAAAAATTAATGGAAGATAATCTATATATTCAGAATATTGCTATGGTACCAAGAATTTGTGTGCCTGACCCGGATATTAATGAATATTGTTATTGTGCTTCAATTGAAACTCTTGCCGGCGAGAAAATTCCTAAACGTGCAGAGTATATAAGAACTTTGATGCTTGAACTATCTCGAATATCTGCTTATCTTTTTTATTTCGGTGGTATTGGTGGGGCTATAGGGCTTTATACTGCTCCTCAATGGAGCTTTGGAGATAGAGATTATTTACTTGATTTATTTGAAGATTTAACAGGTGGCAGAGTTTATCATATATATATGCTGCCGGGCGGTGTGCGTAGAGACTTGCCTGAAGGTTTTGAAGAGAAAGTTTTAAAAGTAATGGACTATCTCGAAGAACAGCTTAAACGATATGATGATATCCTTTTTCATAATAAAATCTTTGAAAAGCGCGCCAGAGGTGTAGGAGTTTTAAAGAAAGAACGGGCTATAGAACTCGGTGCAACAGGGCCTGTATTAAGAGCATGCGGCTTTAAAAATGATGTCAGGAAGGATAATCCGTATGCTGCTTATGCTGATGTAGAGTTTGATATTCCCACAGCTGATGACGGTGATGCCTATAGCAGAATTATGGTTCGTAGAAAAGAGATTGACGAAAGTATAAAAATTGTTCGACAGTTAATAAATAATATGCCTAAAGGCGAGTATAAAAATCAATGGTATAATCCTTTTAAATTCTTTGTGCCTGAAGGCTCTGTTTATACTAAAATTGAGTCGTCTAAAGGTGAATACGGATATTATTTTGTGAGCAATGGCGGTGATAAACCTTATCGAGTTAATGTTCGAGGTGCATCTTATACTCATTCTATTACAATTTTTAAAGAATTGGTAAAAGGTGCAAGGATCGAAGATGTTGCCTTGATTTTGTTTAGTCTTGATGCCTGTCCGCCGGAAGTAGATAGATGATAACAGGTTTTATAATTTTGTTATAGAGGAGTTTGATATTATGTCAAGTAGATTGTTGACACCATTAAAAAGTATAGAGCAGTTGTTTAAAAAGCCACATACTATAAAGTTTCCTGAGGAAAAAAAAGAGATTTCGCCTATTTACAGAGGATTTCATATAAATGACAGGGATAAGTGTATAGGCTGCGGTAATTGTAGAGATATATGTCCTGTTAATGCTATAAATATGGTTGAAATAAAAGAATTAAAAAACAAAGTAAAACCGGGAGAAGAACCGGAAAGACCTGCTATTGATTATGGGCGTTGCTGTTTTTGCGCTCTGTGCGTAGATATTTGTCCTACTTCTGCTATGAATCTTTCTCAGGACCATATTATGGTAGAACCTACACTTGAAAAGTTTAATTTTGTTTCTGATGAAAGCAGAATGGATAGAATAAGCTGGACTGCAGATAAAGAGGAATCTCTTGTTGATTTTGATAGATATGAAATGCCTATTGAAAAACCGGAAAAAAGAGTTAAAACATTTGATGAAATGGTGCTCGGGTTCCCGGAAGAGATTGCTGTTGCTGAAGCCAACAGATGTCTTGAATGCGGAGAATGTGTTGAAGCATGTCCTGCTCATATGGATATTCCTGAATACATTCGGGCTATAGCTATGGGGGATAATAAAAAATCTGTTGAGATAATGCTTCATACTAATCCGTTTATGATGACATGCGGCAGAATCTGTACGCATGCCTGTGAAACAGCATGCTCAGTTGAAAAAAGAGGTGAGCCGGTTGCTATCAGATGGCTTAAGCGGTTTGCTGCGGATAAAGTTGATCTTAAAGATTATCCGCGATATAATGTGGAGAAAATATATAAAAAGCCCAGGGTGGCAATTATAGGAGCCGGGCCTGCCGGACTTTCCGCTGCTTTTTACCTGTCTATTAATGGAATTATTCCTACTATCTATGAACGACATCCTAAACCGGGCGGAATGCTTCGTTACGGTGTTCCTCCGTATAGATTAAACGATGAACAGCTTGATAAAGATATAAATTATATGCTTTCCTATGGAACTAAAGTTAAATATAATACAATGATTGGTGAAGATGTTAAAATTGAATATCTTCTTAAACATTTTGATATTGTATATCTCGCGATTGGATTACAGGCTGCAAGAGCCTTGAAATTTCCGCATTATGACCATAAAGATGTTTTAAGTGCTGTTGATTTCCTTGAAAAAGTTAATATGAAAAAGAGAATTAAAATCGGGAAAGATGTTCTTGTTATAGGCGGCGGCAATGTTGCTATGGATGTTGCTCGTTCTTCTGCCAGACTTCAAAAACAGCAGTATGGCAGGGTTAATGTTAAAGTTATGTCCCTTGAGTCTATGGAAGAGTTGCCTGCTCTTGAAGAAGAAATTGAAGAGGCACTTGAAGAAGGTATTAAGTTTATACCTCGAAGAAGCGTTACAGAACCGATTATAAAAAATAAAAAAATTACAGGGGTTGAGACAATAAAAGTTACATCTGTGTTTGACGAAGAAGGACGCTTTGCTCCGCATTTTGATAAGGAAGATAAAGCTGTGTATAAGTGTGATATGATAATACAGGCTATTGGGCAGATGTGCCCGTTTCACTGTCTTGACACACTTAAAGATAAATTAAAATTGACAAATCAGCGTAAAGTAGATGTTACTGATTCATACCAGACTTCTATAGGAAAAGTTTATGCCGGCGGTGATATTGTTAATTTTAGAATGGATGCTGTTTCTGCTATTGCAACCGGAAGGGAATTTGCTTTTTCAATTGTTAGAAAATATCTTAAAAAAGAACCTTTTCGAGGAATATAAAAAATTTTACTTGACATTTGAAAATATATTTATAATATAAGGACACTTTAATAATGCCGGAGTGGCGGAATTGGTAGACGCAACGGACTTAAAATCCGTCGGGTGTTTCACCTGTATCGGTTCGAGTCCGATCTCCGGCATTATTTTTTTATCATGAAAAAAATATGTAGTTATCTTATATTTTTCCTATCTATATATTCTAATTCATTGTCTGCACAATATGTAGAGATTAAACAATTTAAAGGCGGAGTGGATAAATTCCGTTTAAGTCCGATTAAATACACACAGAGTTATAGATTTCTATTGACGGGAACTTCATATTATAATGAACTATTATTCGATATTACTAAGATTAATACCGGTATTTCAAGAAGAATTAGTGTTTCACTAAATGCTCGAGATTTTAAATTATTATATTACTTTAAAGATGGGGAAGGGGAATATAATATAACTATTTTTGGTACAAAAAACAGTTATAATTTTACCGGCTTGTGTACTTTTAAGATAAGTGTTACTAATTCTATAAATAGTAATGTATTGCATAAATTATATTTAAATGAAAAAATAGTTAATTATGTTGAAAAACTGATTGGTAAAAAGATTGGACGCGGAGAATGCTGGGATCTCGCCCAGTATGTTCTTGATCATTTTAATGCTGATTGGAGCCGTCCGTTTAATTTTGGTGTTCCCTATAATTATAAATATAATAAAATTCAGGCAGGAGATATAGTGCAAATGTATGATGTTGTACTTGAGTATAATAATAGAAAAGAAATTTACGGTTCTCCTGACCATACAGCTATAGTGTATAAAGTAAACAGGAATGGTTTATTAACTCTTGCACACCAGAATGTTTTTGGTAAAAGATATGTTATTCTAAGCAAGTTTGATCCGGCAAAATTAAAAAAAGGACATTTAAGATTTTACAGACCTGTAAGTGGTTTTATTGAAATTAGATAAAAAAATAAAAATTTTTCAATTTTAGACTTGACTTTGCAAAAATAAGTATTATATAATAGAACGAAATTAAGGCGCGGGGTAGTGCAGAGGTAGCACGTCGGGCTCATAACCCGAAGGTCAGAGGTTCGAGTCCTCTCCCCGCTAATATGTTTCTACACGGCGGTGTAGCTCAGATGGTTAGAGCAAGCGGCTCATATCCGCTGTGTCGGGGGTTCAATTCCCTCCACCGCTACATAAATCTTTTTTTTAAGGAGTAATAAAATGACAGGTATTATTGATGTCCACGCAAGAGAAATTTTAGATTCAAGAGGAAATCCTACTGTAGAAGTTGAAGTATATCTTGAATCCGGAGCAATGGGAAGAGCTGCTGTGCCTTCAGGTGCTTCTACCGGAACCAGAGAAGCAGTTGAACTTCGTGATGGTGATAAGTCACGGTATAACGGTAAAGGTGTTTTAAAAGCCGTTGAAAATGTGAATAAAATTATTGCAGAAGAGATAATAGGTATGGATGCAGCGGATCAAATAGCAATTGATAATAAAATGCTTGAACTTGATGGCACTGAAAACAAAAGTAAATTAGGTGCAAATGCTATACTCGGAGTTTCTCTTGCTGTTGCAAAAGCTGCTGCTGATTACTTTGATTTGCCTTTATACAGATATATAGGCGGTACAAATGCAAAAACTTTGCCGGTGCCGCTGCTTAATATCTTAAATGGCGGAAAACACGCTGATAATAATGTTGATTTTCAGGAATATATGATTGCCCCTGCAGGTGCTTCTTCTTTTAGTGAAGCTATGAGAATGGCTGCAGAAGTTTATCATAGTTTGAAATCCTATTTGAAAGAAAAAGGACTTGCTACTTCTGTCGGAGATGAAGGCGGATTTGCTCCTAATTTAAATTCCAATGAAGAACCTCTTGAAGTTATAGTTGAAGGTATTAAAAAAGCTGGTTATGAGCCGGGAAAAGACATTTTTATTGCTCTTGACCCTGCTTCAAGTGAATTTTATAAAGACGGTAAATATGTGCTTGGTGCTGAAAATAAATCACTTTCTTCTGAAGAAATGGTTGAATATTACAAAAATTTAGTTGAAAAATTCCCTATTATTTCCATTGAAGACGGTCTTGCTGAGCAGGATTGGGACGGCTGGAAAATTATGACCGATGTTCTCGGTAATAAAATTCAGCTCGTTGGTGATGATCTGTTTGTAACAAATAAAAAAATACTCGCTGAAGGTATTCAGAAAGGTGTTGCTAATTCTATTTTAATTAAAGTTAATCAGATAGGCAGTTTAACTGAAACTCTTGACACTATTGAACTGGCAAAATCCAATGCATATACTTCAGTTGTTTCTCATCGTTCAGGTGAAACTTCTGATTACACAATAGCAGATCTTGTTGTTGCTTTAAATCTTGGAATGATTAAAACAGGTGCTCCTTCAAGAAGTGAAAGATTGGCTAAATATAATCAGTTAATACGAATTGAAGAAGAATTGGGAGAATATGCTGTATATGCAGGTTTAAAAGCATTTAAAAATCAGTAAAATCTGTATAAATAGAATATAAAATGAGAGTATAATAAAGGTCGCTGTTTCAGGCGGCCTTTATTTTTTTATTATGAAGTTTAAAATAAATAAATATTATTTTGTTGGTATAATCCTTCTTATTTATGTGTTTTTATTCAGTGATGTGGGTTATTTCTCACGAAAAAGATTAGAAAATGATATAAAAAGTTTGCAGAAAAGAGTTTTAAAGTTGACGCAAGAAAATGAAAAATTAAGAAAAGAAATATTTTTGTTAAAGAATGATCCGGAGTATTTAGCAGAATTAGCGAGAAAATTGGGTTATGCAAAGCAGGGTGAAAAAATTTTTCGTTTTAAAATGAGATCTGATAGCAGTAATAAATAACTGTGTAATGGAGAGGTGCCGGAGCGGTTGAACGGGGCGGTCTCGAAAACCGTTGTACTCGCAAGAGTACCGAGGGTTCGAATCCCTCCCTCTCCGAAAAAATAAAAAATTTTAGTTGACAAAATTTATTTTTTAATTATTATATAGGATAATGAAATATATAAAAATAACCATCTTTTCTTTATTACTAGGTTTATTGTTAGGGAGCTGTGGAAAAAGCAAAAATCCTCTTGCGCCTGGGAAAAAAGATTTTGATATAAATGTTAATAATATTGTATTTAGTGGAGATCTTTATACTGATTTTAATGAAAGTGACAGATACCATTTTCGAGCGGAATTTTCTTTTATTGATGACAATGCTATAAAATTTGTAAAGTTTTTTACTGTGTACAGTTCTTTTGAAAGTTTCCCTGAGGTTCCTTCTAATTTGAAGGATATTTCTTCTATTAGTAATGTTAATAGTGAAACTGTTTTTCCGAATGATGAATATAATAGTTCGAAAAGAGTTACAATCTTTTCTTTTACAGATGATGATAGTAAAAATACTTTTGATACTACAAGTCGAACAGGATTGTTTCCTGATATAACTTCTATTAAAATAAAAGGATATACAACTTCCGATTATATTGTTTATCCGGAAATTGAAGCTGAAATTGCATATCCTGATATGGATAATCTGCCT
>CAYQNP010000163.1:0-6449 GCA_964418785.1 uncultured Spirochaetia bacterium
AAATACAACTTAGATATACTCATATATAAAGCCAATTCAATTATATTTTTAGGCGACACAATTGTTGTTCTTGGTATATCAACAAACAATTCCCGAATTTCTTTCTCATTCGGGCCAATAAATAAAAGAAAATATATAGAAGGATACTCATCCAGAATCTTTATTAATACTGTTTTCAATTTCTCAGGTGAAAATCGTTTAGTTCCTCTGCCTCCGGGGTGGACACTTATCAAATATCTTTTACGATATTGTTTAAGTAAATATTTTCTTTGATTTTTATACTCTTCAGGAATTACAAATTTCAACTCGGGATAAAATTTAAGTTTAATTCGTTTAAATAAAATCTCATAATATTTCAGAATATGAACAGGTTTTGAAGGTGTTTTAACAGAAACATTTAGCAGATGCTCACTGTTTTTTCTTGCAAAACCCAGTTTATATTTTGCTTTAATTAACAGCATCACAAATAATGCAAGAGTAGACAAATTAGTAGGATTCGTTGCATCAAACATTAAATCATACTCTACTCTCTTTATACGAATTAAAAACTTAATTAAATTTACAGGATTAAATAATTTCTTTTTTTCAAAATAAATAATTTTAAATTTTCCGTACATTGGATTTAATTTAAAAAGTTCACTGAATTTCTTAGGAATAATTATCGTAACATTCTTACCTGCTTTTAAAAACGAATTTATAACAGGATTTATAAAAATAAGGTTACCCAGCCGTTCATCTATTCTTACCACCACCACTTTATTTATATCCCCGGATATTTTTTTAAAATCAGCAGAGACACTCAATACTTTTGAAGTTAAAAGTTTAACAAGCATTTTTCTTCCTTTCAGTTCCATTTCTTTAAAAAACTTCATATATAAAACTCCCTTAAGATAAAATATTAAATCATAACATACTCAGAATTTTTTGTTGTAGTATTTTTATTTTCAACAATAAGTATTTTTGTATTTTTTTTCAGCAATACAGAATGCCAGACAGATTTTTTAACATTATATACAACGCCTTTTTTCATTTTTAATTCTGTAATTTTATCAGAAGGCTTTTTTCCTTTACCAGCAGTAAGAAGAACAGCCGAGCCGTTCAGCAGTACAAATATTTCATCTGTCTCAAGATGTCGCTCAAATTTTTCGAGATCACTTTTCTTCATATTAACAGAACTGTGAATATATGCCACGCGCCAGCAATTAAAATCAACAACAGGCTTATATCCCTCACCTGTATAATCTTTTATTTCAACATCCATTTTAAAACACTCCTATATAACTATTTTTATATTTTCCGCATTCTTAACCGCCTGAAAAACTTCATCAACACTTATTGTTTTTAAGCATCTGATGTCATTATAGATACATTTAAACTTATGAGATGCGACCTTATAAGTATGAGAACAGGGGATACAGGACAAATCTTTATTATACAGCACAGTAAAAGGATGATTAGTAGGAGAAGTTCTCCTAAAATCAGACGGTCCGTTTATAACAATATTGTATACACCTAAAAAATTAGCAATATGCGCGAGACCGCTATCATTTGATACAAAAATCCTGCACTCATTAATTAAATCAACAACTTCACCAAGCGATTTATTCTCCACAAAAATAATTCTTTTATTATTTAAATTATTTTTAAAGAATTCTGCATCATCTGCTTCATCAGGACCGAAAAAAATTCTCAATTCAAAATCAGTATTCTGAATAATTTTATAAATTAAATCAACATAATTTTCTCTGTCCCATTTTTTATAATAAGCCTCTCGTTTACTTCCCGGATGCACTCCAATAATATTCTTTTTATTTTTCTTTGCTATTTCAGAATACAATTTAACCGGCTTATTTTTATTAATTTTTATGCCCAACGGTTCAAGCATTAAAAGGTTCTGAATAGTATCGTGTACACCTTCTACAACAGGAACATTTATATGATTTAAAAAATGAGCTCTTTTAAAATTAACATCAGGATATAATGAGGCTATTCTTTTTTCAGCACCCAGCATAAAACTGATGAGATTATAATGTATTCGTGCAGAGGGAAAAAAAAGCACTGAAAAATCATAATTTATTTTCCGCAACTTATATATAGTTTTTAAGGCAGAGATTTTTTCTTTAAAATTAAGGAAAAAAACATGGTCAAGAAATTTAAAATCCGGCAACAATTGCGTCAAAGAATAAGCCGAAGGCAATAAAGTAACGAGATCAATTTGACATTCCGGAAAGTGTTCCCGCACTGCATTCATAGCAGGCAGTGCGAGAATTGTATTTCCGAGTCCATAGGGACCTATAAGCAATATTTTTTTCAAAACAGAGAATCCGTTTAAATTTTATCGAAATCTGCTATTTTCTGAAAATTCTTTATAGACACAGATCTATCAATATTCCGCATAAATCCGGACAAGACTCTGCCGGGACCTAATTCATAAAATTCAGATATACCGTTTTCAATCATTTTTTTTACGGATTGTTTCCAGAATACAGGGGAAGTTAGCTGTTTCAACATAAGTTCTTTAATTTTTTCAGCATCTGCCACAAACTCAGCAGAAGCATTCATTACAACAGGAACATTCGGATTTTTAATTTCCACATTATCGAGAGCAGCAGCCAATTTCTCAACTGCAGGCTCCATTAAAGGAGAATGGAAAGCACCGCTCACATTTAAGACAATAGCCCTTTTAGCACCTTTTTCATCAAGTATTTCAACAGCTTTATTTACACCTGCGACAGTACCTGATATAACGAGCTGCCCCTCGCAATTATAATTAACCGGAGTAACGAGTTCACCGGAATCAGTGATTTCTTTACATACATTTTCCACAACAGAATCCTCAAGTCCTATTATAGCAGCCATAGTACCGGGATTTTTTTCACCGGCTTCTGTCATAGCCTCACCTCTGGCAGCGACCAATTTTAAACCGGTTTCAAAGTCAAAACATCCTGCCGAAACAAGAGCAGCATATTCACCAAGACTGAAACCTGCTGCAGCATCAGGATTTAAACCTTTTTCGTTCTTTAAAATATCATCAATAATTACACTCATTGTAAAAATAGCAGGTTGAGTAAACTTAGTAAGTTTCAGTTCATCTTCAGGTCCTTCAAAGCAGACTTTTTTCAAATTCGGAACAACTGTTTCAGCACTATCAAAATATTTTTTTGCAATTTCAAAATTTTCATACAGGTCTTTTCCCATACCAACAAACTGGGCACCCTGGCCTGCAAAAAGAAAACCTTTCTCCATAAAATAAACCTCCTGATATCTAAAGTGACGACCACCTCTTTACAAATTCGCCACTAAATATTTTTTTCTTAATTGTTTTGTTTTCCCCTCTTATAATCTTTATAAGTGATTCTACTGTATATTCAGCCATTCTATCTATAGGCAATTTTATAGTAGACAGTGATGGATAAAAAAACTTAGCGATTTTTATATCGTTATATCCGACAACAGAGACATCATCCGGTACTCTTATATTATTATAAAGTAAAGCATTAATAACACCCCAGGCAATCATATCATGATCGCAGAAAAACATATCAGGTATTCGTTTATCTTCTATTAATTCTTCAACAAGTTCGTACGCATCTATATAACTGCGGATATTAAGGAAAATAAAATCATCAACATTTTTTATACCTTTCTCCAGTAATGCATCTTTAAACCCATTCAATTTATCAACAGCAGCGGAAAAAAGGAGAGAACTTCCAAAATACATAATTCGGGACATACCCTTTTTAAAAAAACGGCGAACAGTATTTTTAACTATAGTTTTATGTTCAACATCAACGAAATTATTTTTAAGATAAGCGGGAGTGGAACCAATTAAAACAAAAGGGAGATGTCTTTCTATGAGAGGTTTTAAACTTTCATCTTTTAACTGAACACCGCCGATAATTAAGCCGTCAACTTTACCTGAATTAAAAAGGTTTATATACTGTTTTTCTATATCGGATATATCATCGTTATGAGAAAAGAACAATGAAAAGTCATATCCGAAGTCAATAACATTTTTTTCCATATAATAAGTTATCTCAGTAAGATATAAATCTTCAAGCATATTTTCATTATATGGGAATATAAGGCCTATATTTTTTTTCTGTTTAGAAACAAGAGCTTTAGCATATACATTAGGAGTATAATTATACTTGGCAATAATTTCTAAAACTTTTTTTTTTGTAGACTTTTCTACGATATCTTTATTATTAATAACGCGCGAAACAGTAGCGACAGAAACACCTGCTTCGCGCGCAATATCTTTTATTGTTATATTTTTATCGTCATAATTCATACATCAGACAGAAATTAGCCTTTAAGACCGCTAAGAACAATACCTTTTTCAAAATATTTTTGAGCCAGAACATACAAAATAAGTACAGGCAAAAGAGCCATCATACTTGCAGCCATAAGCAAAGTCCAGTTAGTTGTATAGAGTCCCTGAAAAGCAGCCAAACCAACAGGGAGAGTTTTCATTTCCATTGAGTTGGTAACAATTAAAGGCCACATAAAGTCATTCCATGCACCGAGGAAAACAAAAATAGTTAAAGTAGCGAGTGCGGGTTTTGAGAGAGGCAGAATAATCTGCCAATATATTCTGAATTTAGTAGCGCCGTCAATTACTGCAGACTCTTCAAGGTCTTTCGGTATAGAAAGAAAAAACTGACGCAACATAAAAGTACCGTAAGCAGAAAACATCATCGGCAAAATAAGAGCCTGATAGGTATCAATCCAGCCGAGTTTTTTTATAATAATAAAAACAGGAATCATAGTAACAGTTCCCGGAATCATCATTGTAGCAAGATAACCGAGAAACAACTGATTTCTGAATTTAAAATTAAGTCGAGCAAAAGCATAAGCAGCAAGAGAAGAAGTAAGAACCTGACCGAAAGTAATAAGAATACTAACAATGATACTGTTCATATAAAATCTGGCAAATGGCACAGCATCAAACACTTCAGCATAATTACTCCATATAAACTTAATTTTCTTTAAAGGTTTTAAATCATTTGCATTAACAGTAACAATCTCATCACTCACAACGCCGTCTTTATAGATTTTAACCTGGGCTTCATCTTTAAAGACCTTAAGTTTTATAACTTTTTCTACTTTATTATCAATTTTCACAGTATACAGTCCGTATTCAGCGCCTTCATACTGTACAGTAATTTGTGAACGCGGTATAAACTCAGGCGGATAAGTAAAAACAGCACCTGATTCTTTTAAAGAAGTTGATATCATCCATATAAAAGGCATAATCATTGTAATAGCAATTATACTTAGAACAACCATAAGAATAGTATTTTTAGTAAACTCTTTTATTTTCGCATCTCTCTTTACTTTTTTCACATCAATTTGATTTAATTCCATAATATTATTTCCTCCTGTCAAAATTTTAACTTACAGAATATTCAACTTTATTTCCTGCATATTTCCATTGAAACAATGTAACGAGGAAAATTAATATAAACAAGAACCAGGATATAGATGAAGCATATCCCATTTTAAACCACTGAAAAGCATTATTATAAATGTAGTAAACAATAGTTGTAGTGGAACCTGCCGGACCACCGCCTGTCATAACATATATTTCACCAAACGCCTGAAATCCGCCGATAACACTCATTATTACAATAAAGAAATTAGTAGGACCTAACATAGGCCAGGTAATATTCCAGAATTTCTGCCATCCGTTAGCTCCGTCTATATCTGCAGCTTCATATAACTGAGGAGGTATTCCCTGTAACCCGGCAAGATACAATAACATATTATATCCTGCACCTTTCCATATCCACATTATCATAATAGCAGGCTTTGCCCATACTGTACTTGATAACCACTGTGGAGGATTTGAAATACCTATCCATCTTAAAAAACTGTTTAAAAGCCCAAAGTCAGGGTTGTAAATCCATCTCCATAACAATGCAACTGCAACCATTGATGAAACAACCGGTAAAAAGAATATTGTTCTAAATATAACCATTCTCTTCATTTTCTGATTTACCAGCAAAGCAAGGCTTAAAGACACAGCCATACCTATAGGTATACCAAGCATAAAAAATAATGTATTTAAAAAATACTTCCAGAATAGTTTATCCTGAAAAAGTGTTATAAAATTTTTAATACCTACAAACTTCATTGGAGTAAGAATATCCCATTTAGAAAATGCCAACAACAACGATGCAAGAACAGGGAACAAAGTAAAAATTAAAAATCCGGTAATATTAGGAGCAAGAAAAGCATAACCTGTAAGATTATCTTTCATAATTGCTTTTGCTCTTAATCGTGCTTTTTCATCTTTTTTCTTTGCCATATAAATTCTCCTTATCATAGTTTAAGTTATAACAATATATACAGTTATTTTTTATTGTCAACATTTTTTTATTAAGAGTCAGGAATATTTATAAGTCTATATTTTTAATTGGAAAGGCTTACTTAACAATTCCCTG
>CAYQNP010000164.1:0-4844 GCA_964418785.1 uncultured Spirochaetia bacterium
ATCGCTATCCGTAGGCTCGCTCGGATATATGTCATCTATAGTGCAGCCTATATATCTTATTTCACCTCTAATCCAAAAGTCCTCGCTCATAAGATAAGCAAGCCCTATCTTAAATTCAATTCCGAAAGAACTTTGAGAATAAGAGTGAACATTTCCCAAAACATCTCTTCGGTCCGCTTCCAATCTATACGTCCCCAAGTCTCCGCCGTATAAAAACTTAAAATTATTTCAGAAGTTTGTTATTGTAGCATCTTTTACAACTATAGTTTTTACCGGTGCATTTCTTGTTTTATACCATAATTTCGAGAATATCTTAATTGGTTATAGGTATGATAAAATAAAATCTTTAGTTGAAGTAATGGCAAGTGAAGTGGATTTTTATTATAGACTTGCAATGTCAGGTTCTCTTGATAAGAATGTCGCTAAAAAAGCTATATCTGATATAATTATGAATACACGATATGGAAAAAACGGGTATTTTTTCGTTATTGATTATAACGGTAATATGGTGCTGCATCCTATACGGAAGGAATTAATAGGAAAAAATATGCTTGGGTTTAAGGACACTGATGGGGTATACCTTTTTAAAGAGATTATTAAGGTTGCAGAAACAAAAGGAAAAGGCTTTGTGCATTATAAATGGCCCAAACCCGGTTTTGATAAGCCTGTTGAAAAAGTTTCTTACATTATAGGATATAAAGACAGAAATTGGATTATTGGTACAGGAATGTATCTTGATGATATACAGGCAACATTAAGTAGTATAAGAAAGTTTATAATAATAACTTTGATTATTGCTATAATTCTTGCTCTGGCTCAGAGTACACCTGTTTTTGCAAGTTTTAGCAGAAAAATGAAGAAAGTTATAGAAGTTGCAAATGCTTATGCTAAAAAAGATTTTTCTAAAAAGTTAGATACTTCTGTTCTTGATGATGTTGGTGAAATGTCAGTTGCTCTTAATAATATGCTTAATAAGGTAATAGGAATAGATGAATCTATTATTAAATTTATCCCATCGCCTTTCTTTACAGTGGATAATGATTTTGTTTTAACTCACATTAACAAAGCATTAGAAGAACTTACAGGGTATTCTGCAGAAGAGGTTATAAATAAAAAACATTGTTATGAAATTTTTAAAACATCTGTATGTAATACAGATGAGTGCCCTGTTAGAAAAGCAAAGAAAAATATTAATGTACAGTTGCAGAAACATGCAGTTCATAATAAGAATAATAAGTCTATACCTGTTCTGCTTGGTGCCGCTAAGCTTGAGGACCTTGATGGTAATACAGTTGGCGGTATGGAAATATTAATAGATATAAGCAATGAAGTTGAAATTCAATCTAAAACTTTTGAGAGTGCAAAGATGTTGTCAGACTCTGCTGTTACACTTGATTCCGGATTAACCGAGTTTGTTAAAAGTTCTGAAGAGTTGGCATCTAATGTAAATGAGACTTCTGCAACAGCTGAGCAGATAAATAAAAATATTGAATTAATTATGAATAATATAGAGCAGGAAGCATCTGCTGTAACAGAAGTTACTGCTGCAACAGAGGAGATGAGTAATACTATTCAGGCTATAAATAACAGTATTGCAGATACTAAAAAACTTTCTGAAGAGATGGAAGTGAGTTCTCAAGAAACAATCAATGCAGTTAAATCTGCCGATGATTCAATGAGTGCAATAAAAGAAAGTTCTGATAAAATTTTTAAAATAATAGAAGTTATTACCAGCATAGCTGATCAGACAAATTTACTTGCATTAAATGCAGCAATAGAGGCTGCTCGGGCAGGTGAAGCCGGAAAAGGATTTGCTGTTGTTGCGGATGAAGTTAAAAATCTTGCTGAACAGAGCGCTAAGGCTGCTAAAGATATTGCTCAGATTATACAGGATAGTAATAAGAGAGTGCTTACAGGACAGGATGATATCTCAAAGGTTGTATCTGCTACAGAAAACATAATTGAAAAAATAAAAACAGTAGCACGAAAAACTGAAGAAATTGATCTCGCTGTCCAGCAGGAAACAGTAGGGTTTAATGAAATTCGTAAAAGTATGAATGATTTTAATAATTTAACTACTGAAATTTCTAATATGATGTATGAACAGAGTAATGCAATGAAGAATTTTGTTGAAACCATTGATAATATAAGCAGTATAGCAGAAGAAAATACCCATGCAGCAGGCGAAATGCTGCAAATATCTAAATCTATTTCCAGTATGGCTGTTGAACTTGAAAAGTTAGCAGAAAAATTAGTGCAATAAGGGTGTAAAAGTTGCATATTTCTGAGTTGGATTATAACCTTCCGGAACATCTTATTGCACAGCATCCTACTACCGAACGAGATAAATGCAGATTGCTTGTTTATGATAGAAGCAAAGATGAAATTTCACATAAATATTTTAAAGATATTATTGCTTATCTAAATAAAGATGATGTTCTTATTTTTAATGATACTAAAGTTTTTCCTGCCAGATTTTTTGGTATAAAAAGAGATACCGGTGCTAAAATTGAATTTCTTATTTTAAAACGAATTGATTCTGTAAAATGGGAATCTCTTGTTAAACCTGCTAAGCGTATAAAAATAGGCACAGTTGTTGATATCCTTGATAAAAATAATAAAAAAACAGAATTTTCTGTGCTTGTATCAGATAAATTTGATAATGGAATTGTTAAAATAGAATTTAATAAAGTTCTGGAATTTGACGATTTTTATAAGTTTGGTTTTGTTCCGTTGCCTCCTTATATAAAGCGTGTTCCTGATGATGATTTTGATACCAGATATTATCAAACAGTTTATGCTGTTAATTACGGCGCTGTCGCTGCTCCTACTGCAGGTTTTCATTTTACTGATTCTTTAATTGAAACATTAAAAACTAAAGGTATTAAAATAGGATTCTTGACTCTTCATATAGGCTGGGATACTTTTGCTCCTGTAAAAGAGGAAATTGTGGAAGAACATAAAATGCACAAAGAATTTGTTTTTATACCGGAAGAAACAGTGAATTTGGTTAACAACAGGAAAGGCAGATGTATAGCAGTCGGAACAACAGTTGTTAGAGCACTTGAAAGCGCTGCTGTATCTGACGGAAAAATTGCTCCTATAAAAAAATATGTTGATACTTTTATTCTGCCTGATACAAAAATTAAGACGGTTGATGCCCTTATAACAAATTTTCATTTGCCTAAATCAACTCTTTTGCTTCTTGTTTCTGCATTTACAGGTCTTGAAAAATTGAAAAAAATATATTCAGAGGCTATAAATCTTGAATATAGGTTTTTCAGTTACGGCGATGCTATGTTAATTATTTGATAAAACGCTGTAAAGAGTATGTCTGTTTTGTCAAATAAATTGTCTGTTTTTTCAAAGAAAAAATAAAGATAGACTTTATATTAAAAGCATTATGAATATGGTAAATGCAGAGAGCGTTGAAGAAAAGAGTACTTTTGAGCGATTTAAGTTTAAGTCAAAAGAAGAAGTTGAGAGCAAGATTAATGAATTAGGTTTAGAGTTGAAAAGCAGTAATAATATTGATGTACTGCTTAAACCGGTAACTTTGAAAAATAATATTACTATACCTAATTCTATTTGTTCTTTGCCTATGGAAGGGTATGATTCAGAACCGGATGGCGGGCCTTCTGAAATATCTTTTGCAAAATATAAACGAGTAGCAGAAGGCGGTTCCGGTTTAATCTGGGTGGAAGCCTGTGCTGTTGTCCCTGAAGGTAGAACTAACAGTCGGGAATTCTGGATTAATAAAAACAGTAAAGACAAATTTAAAAAACTTGTAGATATTATAAAAGAGTCAGCTTTAAAGAAGAATAATGAAGAACCTGTTGTTATTATTCAGTTAACTCATTCAGGGAGATACAGTAAACCGGAAGGACATCCTGCTCCTGTAATTGCTCATCATTCTCCGTATCTTGATCCTTTGCAGAATATATCGGAAGACTATCCTCTTATTTCCGATGAAGAGCTTGATGAGTTAAAAGACAAATTTGTTGATGCTGCAATATTAGCCGAAAATGCAGGTTTTGACGGTATTGATATAAAAAGTTGTCATGGCTATCTTTTAGAAGAAATCCTTGCATCTCATACAAGAAAATACAGTAAATACGGCGGTAGTTTTGAAAACAGGACTCGATTTTTGCTTGAAACTATGGAATCAGCAGCATCTGCTTTGTCTAAAAGCTTTTTAACTACAAGATTGGGAATAACTGATTTTGTGCCTTATCCGTACGGTTTTGGTATGAGTAATGACGGCTCGCTTAACTATGATCTTGACGAACCTTTAAAATTAATTGAAAAATTAAAAAAATATATTCCTTTATTAGGTATTAGTATAGGAAATCCGTATTATAAACCGCATTATGGAAGACCTTTTGATACTCCTGTGAAAGGTAGTTATATCCCTCCGGAACATCCGCTTGAAAGTATGGCGCGCATTGTTGAAATTACTAAAAAAGTTCAAATGGCAAATCCTGAGTTGCCGATAGTGGGTTTCGGTTATACCTGGTTGCGACAATATATGCCGTACTTCGTTTCTTATATTAAAGAGCAGAATTGGGCTTCAATAATAGGCCTTGGAAGAGCAATTCTTGCTTATCCCGATATCGTTAATGATTTAAAAGAACGTAAGGAACTTGATCCTAAAAAAGTTTGTATTACCTGTTCTTTGTGTACTGCTATGATGAGAAACGGTACTGTATCCGGATGTTCTGTAAGATTCCCGGATATTTATAGACAGTATCTCTAAAATTCTTTTTTTAGGTGAGTAGCATGGACATTAATGAAAAACATGAAATAATAGCCAGATTAAAAAAAAGTATAATTGTACCTGTTAT
>CAYQNP010000165.1:0-22124 GCA_964418785.1 uncultured Spirochaetia bacterium
CTATTTTATTTAGGGTTTATGTTGATGCTGCTGCAAGTAGTGGAACTGCAGGCTGGTTGATTAGTGCTACTAATACTTCAGGGGGAGTAAATAGTGCAAGGTATTTAGGCGATACTGGTACATGGTATGGTGGCGCTGCTACTATTGGTTTTGGTGAAAATAGAGCTAATCGTGTTGATCTTTATTCTGCTGGCGTAACAGCAGACTATTATTATGAACTTAGTTTGAATGCCCCAAAAATCAGTATATCAAAATCTATAGTTAGCATTCTGATTAGTGCTGCCGGTGGTCCGGATAATGTAGCTATTCCGGGTGCTACTATTACTTATCAAATATTTGTAACCAATACAAATACAGGTGGTACTGCAAATAATGTCGTAATAAAGGATTATATAAGAACGAATGGTGCAAATGGGGTTATTTTAGGAGATATGAGTGTTTTTAATAATACAGGAGAAGCGAGCTGGGAACAGAGAACAAATGCAGGAAATCCTTTAGAAGTTGTATGGTCTAATACTAGTACCGGTGGTGCAATTGAAGCTGGAAATGCAGTAAGATTAAGATTTACTGTTCAAATTAAATAAAAAGTTTAAAGATAACAAAAAAATATTAAAAAAAGCCGGGTTAAATACCCGGCTTTTTTTGTCTTTATTATTAATTATTTTCTTGACATTTCTTTAAAAGAATATATATTTTAAATGCTTATTTTGAATTGCGGAGGATTTTAAATGAAAAAAACAAGAATGAAAGTTCCTATTGAGTTGATTACAGGTTTCGAATCTAATAAATATGAATTGGCTGTTGCTATGATGAAATATGTGGAAAGAGTTGAAGAAATGCCTGAACTCTTAATGGATTATAATGAAAGTGAAAAAGAGAAATTAGCTATTATTGCTATTGATAAAATTTTAACCGGTGATGTGAAGTTTTCGTACGGTAAGTAATTGCTGTTAAATTGCAAAAACAAATACCTTTAATAATTATATGCGGACCTACTGCTTCAGGTAAAACTGCATTAGGTATAGACCTTGCCGTTAAATACAATGGGGAAATAGTATCTGCTGACTCTATGCAGGTATATAAAGAAGTTGATATTGCTACAGCAAAGCCTGATAATAATGAATTGAAAAAGGTGAGACATTTTTTAATTAGTGAACTTTCGTTATCCGAAGAGTTTTCTGCTTTTGATTTTGTAAATTATGCAAACAGGTATATTAAAGAAATTGCAGCACATGGGAAAATCCCTATTATCGTTGGCGGAACAGGTTTGTATATCCGGTCACTAATTTACGGAATATCCGATGCTCCGGGTAGAAATGAATCTGTTAGAAAAAATTTACGGCGTAGAATTGAAAACTCAGGACTTGATGATTTATATACTGAACTTTTAGAAAAAGATAGAGAATATGCATTAAGTATAAGTAAAAATGACCCTGTTCGAATTATAAGAGCTCTCGAAGTATATTATATTACAGGAAAACCTTTTTCACATTTTATTAAAACACATAGGAAAAGAAAATTGTATAATCCTTTATGGTTCGGAATTGATATAGAGCGAAAAGAATTATATGATAGAATTAACAGAAGAGTTTTAAAAATGCTCGATTCAGGATTAATTGAAGAAACAAAAAAAATACTTGAAATTAAAAATAAAAACAATAATATACTTAATAAAATAATTGGGTATCAGGAAATAAAAAGATATTTGGAAGGAAAAGCCGATTTGCAGGAAGTTGTTCAGGAAATACAGAAAAGAACTCGCAGATATGCCAAGCGGCAGTTAACATGGTTTAGAAAAGAGAAGGATATAATATGGGTTGATTTAAAAAATAAAAATAAAATATATAAACTGGTAGAAGATTATTTAAACAATTTTTCTGCCGGGAGGAGTTATTATGGAGGCTGAAAAACATCCTGCTGTTCAAAATGATTATCTTTCTGCTGCAAGAAAACAGAATAAAGAGCTTACTTTTTATCTCGTAAACGGACTGCCTATAAAAGGAAAGGTTAAACAATTTGATAATTTTACTATTCTGATAGAAAAAGACGGACACGATATGCTGATTTTTAAACACGCTATTACTACAATATCTCAAAAGTAATTATTATGAAAAAATTTTTTCGGGTAATTATATTTTTACTTGTTTTATCAGGGACAGGGTATCTCTTTTATAATTCGATTCTTATTTTAAATAATAATGAAGCAGCAGTTATATACTCTCATATTTTCGGCAGAATTAATAAAGTGTATTCGCATTATAGGAATTTTGTGCCTGCTAAATCCATTCCCGGTACTTATGATATTAAAAAGTTTTTTGTAAAAAACAGTTTTAGAATTAAATATAAAAATTTTATTTCTTTCCTCGATAAAAATTTTGATATTATAAGACTTGATATTGTGGTTTCCTATGATTTAAATAAAAATATGCTTGTTTCAATTGCAAAAAAATTTGAGAATGATAATCAAATCAGGAAAAGTATAAAATACAATATTGAAGATTTTCTGGATAAAAAGATTTTTGATGTAATAAATAAAAAGAAAGATTTTAGGAATTTTATTTCTAATTGCAGAAATGATATCCTGACAAATTTGAAGAAAAATTTTATTAATACCGGAATAAATATTGATAATATAGATGTGATTGTGAAAAATATTCCTTTAATTGTTGATATGGGTAAATATAGAAAACTTGCTGTTAAAAGTCTGGAATATGAGCGGGAATATAAATTCAAATTACGCTCGATTGAACTTGAAAAATTAAAATTGAGACAGGAAGCCTTAAACAAAGTGGAATACTTAAAAATAATAGGTGATTATATAAAAGAAAATCCGCTTATATTGAACTATTTGCTTATTGAAAAAATCAATAATGTTAATACAATAGTTTTACCAATGAACACGAGCGGTTTATTGTTTAAAGATACATTAAACAGTGAAATATTAAAAAATTTGATGAAACAGGATGCAAAGAAATGAAAGATTTATTAAGGTCAATAATTGAAAAATCTAATGTTGATTATATGGAAATTCACATTGATAGGAGAAAAACAAACTCTGTTGTGCTGTCTAACGGAATAATAGAAGATATAAGCAGTAAAATATCTTTGAATGGAAATATACGAATATTGAATAAAGGACAATGGTCTTTTGTATCTTTCAATAATATTTCAGATATAGAAAAATATTATAAAGAAGGATTAAATAATGCAGAATTAATGGCAACTTATAATTCTGAAAAGCGAAATATTAAATCTTCTGAACCAATAGTAAGAGATTTTAAAAGCACTTATTTAATAAATCCTGTTTCTATCAGTCTTGAAGACAAGTATAATACGGTTGTAAAATACGATGATATACTCAAGAAATTTAAAAGATTAATAAACAGAAAAGTGGTATATCTTGATAGAAATGAAGAAATATATTTTGCAAATTCAGAAGGAAGTTTAATAAAGCAGGATAAGATATTTACAGGAATATCATTTTCAGTTGTAGCAAAAGACGGGAACAACATTCAGATGGCTCATAATTCAGAAGGTGCTTATAAAGGATATGAGATAATAGAAAATTTAGAGTCTCTGGTGGAAGAAACCGGAAAAGCAGCAGAGGATATGCTTGACGCAGTACCTATTGAAGCGGGGAAATATACAGTTGTCCTGGATCAGAAAATAGCCGGAGTATTTGCGCATGAGGCTTTTGGTCATTTGTCGGAAGCTGATTTTATATTTGAAAATCCCAGATTTATGGATATAATGAAAATAGGTAAACGCTTTGGTATTGATGAATTAAATATTATAGATGAAGGCAATATAGAAGGCGAAGCAGGTCTTGTTTTTGTAGATGATGAAGGAGTTCCGGCACAGAAAACTTATCTTATTAAAAACGGAATACTAAACAGCAGACTTCATTCCCGTGAAACTGCATATAAAATGGGAGAAGAACTTACGGGAAATGCCCGTGCTATAAACAGCCTGTATCAGCCTATTGTAAGAATGACCAATACTTATATTGATAACGGCAATACTGATTTTAACGATATGATTAGCAGTATAGACGATGGAATTTACGCTGTAGATTATATCGGCGGTCAGACCAATCTTGAGATGTTCACATTTTCAGCCGGCAGAGCGTATAGAATTAAAAACGGGAAAATCACCAATCTTTTAAAAAATGTAGTCTTAACCGGGAATGTATTTGAAACTTTAAAAAATATTGATATGATAGGAAATGATTTAAAGTTATATGGCGGTCTTGGCGGCTGCGGGAAGTCAGGTCAGTTCCCTCTCCCTGTTTCTACCGGTGCACCGCATCTGAAAATTAATAATGTTTTAATCGGAGGAGTTTAATTGATGCTCGATATAAAGAAAATAAAAAGTAAAGTTGATAAATTTGATGTGATTTCTGTTTTGAAAAAAATAAACACTGTGTCTTTTGAAAATAATAAATTGAAAACAATCGACTATAATGAAGTTAACGGTTTTGGACTGCGCGTAATTAATAATAATAAAATCGGTTTCGCTTCTTCAAGCGATATTTCTGCTGTTGATGATACAGTATCCTCTGCTGTGGATAATGCGGTTTTCGGAGAAAAATCCTTTTTTGAGCCTGCATCTGATGATTTTTCTTTGCCTGAATTGAATGTTTTTTCTAATTCACTTTCAAAATTGACTTCTCGTGATTTATTGGATACTGCTAATTCTTCTTTGTCCCGAATCTCTAAAAAAATTACTGATGCGTTTATTAATGTTGAGATAGAAAAAGTTGAAAATGAGAGGAATTTTTTTAATTCATACGATCTCGGTTTTAGTGAAAGAAAAACATTAAATTCATTTTCTGTTTCTCTCTTTAAGGCTGAAAATAATAATTTTCTCGAAATATATGATTATGTTACTGATACTGATATTATTAGAAATGATTTGATAGAGAAAATTGAAAATAATATTCTGTTTTTATATGAGAACTCAAAACAGAGTGTTAATGTAAAAACAGATTATTATCCTGTATATTTTACGCCTAAAGCATTTAAGTATATTGTTTCTTTTTTATTGGAAAGTTTTAACGGGAAATTAATTCAGAAAAAGATTTCTCTTTTTTCTGATAAGATAGGGGTTAAATTTTTTAAGAAGGATTTTTCAATATATGATGATCCTTTTCTGCTTAAAGGAACACATAGTATAGGTTTTGACGGCGACGGGATTAAGCCTGAAAAATTAAATTTAATTAATAAAGGTGTTATAGAGAGTTATGTTCTTGATTTACAGACAGCCGGTAAATTAAATGTGCAGGGTAATGGTCATGCCGGCAGAACTTCTAATTCATTACCGGCTCCTGCTTTTACTAATGTTGTCTTTCTGTATGACAGTGTTGCTTCGGAAACAGATATTATTGAAAGTATTGATAAAGGGATTATAATTGATCAACTTCTTGGAGCAGGACAGAGCAATATTATCGGCGGAGAATTTTCTGCCAATATTGACCTGGGATTTTATGTAGAGAACGGTAAAATCACAGGCCGTATTAAAGATGCAATGGTAAGCGGTAATCTGTTTGAGTTTTTAAATAATATAGTAAAAGTATCTGATAATGTTCGAACTTACGGCCATATAACTTCTCCGGGGGTGTTGATTGACCGTATGTCCATAGCCGGAAAATAAATGAGAATGGGGACGGTGCAATACTTTATAAACTTTTTGTCGTTTTTTGTGGGGACGGAGGTTGATGTTGTGTATTTTTCAGGTGAGAAAGTATATAAAGTTTTGCACCGTCCCCACAATGATGATGAGAAAAAATGATTGACTTTTAATTTTATATTATTAGTCTTATAACTACATGAATAAAGCAAATTATGTTTTTTATTATCAAATAAGGGACATGATGCAAAAAAAAAAAAAAGAGGTGTTAAATGAATAATTTAACAGTCGGTTCAATTATTTCAAATGGTTTTTCTTTGGGCCTAAAAAATGTTGTGGCGCTTATTGTCAACACAATTTTATGGGTTTTGACTATTTGGATTCCATATCTTAATGTTGGAACAACAATAGGCTTATTTATTGGGTTAGTTCCCAAAATGAGTAAAGGAGACACCATATCTATGACGGAGATTTTTAATCCTGTTTATAGAAAAAGAATGGGAGATATTTTTCTTGTTAATGTATTAATTACAGTTGGTGTAGAATTTGGATTATTGTTTTTAGTAATTCCTGGTTTGGTATTATCTGTTTCGTGGATATTGGCAGCATATCTTGTTTTGGATAAAGGCTTAAATGCAATGGATGCCATTCACAAAAGTAATGAATTAACTTCCGGGAAGAAATGGTCAATTTTTGGCGGTTTATTTATTCTGCATTTATTACTTGCTGTTGCTCTTTTTATAGGGCTTTCAATACCATATATTGGAAGTCTTATAGTTATAGCGGTATATCTGGTCGCTATTCCTATAACATTAGGAGCATTAGCGTATATTTACGGAGCTTTAGTAGAATAATTAAGAAATTAATATAGGGGCGGTTGTTTATAAAGTTATGCACCGTCCCTAAAAAAAAGCGAGATGTTATTAGCAGTAGACATAGGCAATACAAATATAGTTTTAGGAATCTGGAATAATAATGAACTTATAGGGAAATGGCGATTATCTACAGACATAAAGAAAACAGAAGATGAATATCGTATTTTAATTGAGCATATAATTAAAGATAGAGTTGACTTAAAAGAGATAAAAAGCAGTATAATTTCCAGTGTTGTACCGCCGTTAGATCGTATATTTGAAAAAATGCTTACAAAATATTTAAATATAAAACCGTTATTTGTAACAGCGGACATAAATCTTGGTATAGGCATAAAATATCCCAACAAATATGAGATAGGTGCGGATAGACTTGTAAATGCAGCAGCAGCAGTAGAACTATACGAACAGCCTAATATTATAATTGATTTTGGGACTGCAACCACTTTTTGTTATGTAGACAAAGAGAAATATTATCATGGCGGTTTAATACTTCCGGGTGTTGCATTAATGTTAAAGGCACTGCATCTTGGTACTTCGAAACTTCCGGAAATAGACATAAAAAAGCCTGAAAAGATTATAGGTGATTCTACAATAGAAAGCATACAGGCAGGAGTATTTTATCAGACAAAAGGAGCAATTAATTTTATAGTAAATATGCTTTTTCAGAAGTATGGTAAGGAATCCAGAGTAATAATAACAGGCGGACTTGCAGATTTTTTTAAAGATGATTTCGAGTTTGAGTATATTATTGATTCTGATCTTACTTTAAAAGGTTTAAATGTTATCTTTCATCTTAATTAAAAAAAAGGGTTGACTTTAAAATTTAATTTGTTTTTATAGGAGAAAATTATTAAGATAAAGGATAGTGTATGATAGCAGCAAATTCATTAAAGAACGGAAATGTTATTAAAGTTGATGATGAATTTTTCACTGTAGTTGGGTTACAGCATGTAAAACCGGGCAAGGGACCGGCTTATATGAAGGTAAAATTAAAGAATCTTATAAAAGGAACTGTTATAGAGAAGACCTTTCGTTCTACAGAGAAAGTCGAGGATGTTTATATTGAGCGTAAGCCTATGCAGTATCTTTACAACAATGGTGATGAATATGTTTTTATGGACCAGGAAAATTATGAACAGATTTCGTTATCTGCGGATTATATAGGAGATTCTGCGAATTTACTTAAAGAAGGCGAGATATTAGAAGTTCAGTTTTTTCAGGATAAACCTATTTCAGTAATAATGCCGACATTTGTAGAATTAAAAGTGACGCATACAGATCCTGGGGTTAAAGGGGATACTGTATCAGGAGCAATGAAGCCTGCCACACTTGAGACAGGGATAACAATTAATGTTCCTTTATTTATAAATGAAGGAGATGTAATAAAAGTAGATACAAGAGAAAATACTTATGTAGAGCGAGTATAAGAGGAGTTTTATATGAAAGTAAATGTTTTAGAGTATTTAAACAGCATAATTGAAGGGACAGAAGTAAGTAAAATAAGCATTAAGCGCTCAAATTCGAAGATAGTTATTAAAAGAAATCCTGGAGTTAAACCTTTAAAGGCGTCTGCGCAGCCGCAGGAAAGTAAAGAATCTCCTAAACCGGCTGAAAGTACTAAGAGCAGTAATGATTTTACTGTAAAATCTAAGACAGTGGGTATATTTTACCGCGGAACAGCAAAAAATGATTCTCCGGTTGTTAAAATAGGAGATGTTGTAAAAAAAGGCAGTGTTTTAGGTGTTATAAACTGTATGGGAGTAATGGAAAAAGTCATATCACCTGTTAGCGGAAAAATAAAAGAGATATTAGTTGAGAATCAGAAACCGGTTGAATACGGAAATCCTCTTTTTATAATAGAGAAAAATTAAAGAAGGAGAAATTATATGTTTAAAAAGATTTTAATAGCAAATAGAGGGGAAATTGCATTACGAGTAATAAGAGCATGTAAAGAATTAGGAATAAAGAGTGTGACAATACATTCAGAAGGGGATAAACTGAGTTTGCATCGAAAGTTTGGAGATGAAGATATTTGTATTGGCGCACCGTCAGCTACAGATTCATATCTTAATATTTCAAGGATCATATCTGCAGCATTAATTACCGGGGCGGATGCTATTCATCCGGGATATGGATTTCTTGCAGAGAATCCGAATTTTGCAGAAATATGTGCCAAGCATAATATAACATTTATTGGACCTACAAAAGAGATGATGGAAGCAATGGGCGACAAAGCAACAGCGCGCCAAACAGCAATAAATTTGAATATTCCGGTAACACCCGGTTCAGACTCTATTATTGAATCTGAAGATGAATTAAAGAAGATAGCAAAGAAAATAGGGTATCCTGTTATATTAAAGGCAACAGCAGGCGGTGGCGGCCGCGGTATGCGTATTGTAAACAATGAATCCGAGTTGGTAGATGCGTTTAATATAGCAAGTAATGAAGCAAAGGTTGCTTTTGGAAATCCCGGTATCTATCTTGAAAAATACATAGAGAAACCGCGACACATAGAAGTTCAATTATTAGCAGATAAATACGGTAATGTAATACATCTCGGTGAGAGAGAGTGTTCTATTCAGCGTAAACATCAGAAACTTATAGAAGAGTCTCCGTCTATAGCTATTGATGACAAGTTAAGAAATGAGATAGGTGAGACAGCGAAGAAACTTGCAAAGGCTATTAAATATGAAGGTGTAGGAACAGTTGAATTTTTACTTGATAAAGATAAGAATTTTTATTTTATGGAGATGAATACCAGAATTCAGGTAGAACACACAATCACAGAGGAAAGGACGCATCTTGATTTAATTAAGGAACAGATACTTGCAGCAGCAGGTGAAAAATTAAAATATAAGCAAGAAGATATTCAATTTTTAGGGCATTCAATTGAATGCAGGATAAATGCTGAAGATCCGTATAATGATTTTGTCCCGAATCCGGGAAAAATAGGGGCGCTTCATTTCCCCGGTGGCCTTGGAGTTCGAGTAGACTCTCATATTTACTCCGGTTATGAGATTCCTCCTTTTTATGATTCTCTTCTGGCTAAAATTATTGTCTGGGGAGCAAATAGAGAAATAGCCATTAAACGAATGCAGCGTACTTTAGATGAAATTTTTATTGAAGGCATTAAAACTACTATTCCTTTTCATAAACAGGTCCTTAAAAATGAACGATACCAAAAAGGAGACATTGATACACATTTTCTTGACAACTTTACTTTGAAATAATGGATAATATTCACCTAATAGATGAAGGAATTAAGCATTTAAAAAAAGGCGAGTTCCTTGATGCAATAGACAAGTTCGAGGAATATTTAATTACCGACAGGTCAAATTATCTTGTTTATTATTATCTTGCGCTTGCGTATATTTACAGAGAAAATTATGATGAGGCTTATAACTACATTCGCAAGGCGTACGACTTGAATCCGGATGACACCGACATCTTAAATACAATTGCTTTTCTCCAGTTAAAGTTTAATAATATCAATGAAGCAATAAATTATTGGCTGGACATACTTGACATAGAACCGTCAAACTTTTTAGTAAGAAGAAATTTAGAAAAAGTTCGAAAAACAGCGAATGTCGAAAAACTTCACAGCAGAGCCCTCCCTGAAAATTTTTTGAATTTAAAACTAATTAAATCCGGAAAAAAATTATTTGTTCTTAATAAAAAAATTATTTTGAGTATTACATCAGTGCTCGCTGTAATAGGGATTATCATTACAATAATTCTTATTTCCCATTCTTCAAATAAGCAGAAAGTTTCAGAAGCTGCTTTAAATTCTATAACTATTGATAAATTAAAAGATGATTATATTGTTGATAATAAAATAAAAAAGAGTCTTTTTAGTTTTAAACCGGGTGAATTAAAAAGGTTATTTATTAGTACCAAAAAATTTATAAAAAATCAGGAATATAATAGAGCAGTGATAGCGATTAATAAAGTACTTCATTCCAATGCAGGAATACCTGTAAGAGAAAAGTTTCAGATATTAAAGACATTTATACCTGATAAGAGAGAGAAAATTAAATACAAACTCAAGTATTCTGATTTAATGAATTTTCCGACACTGTATCAAGATGTATTTATTAAATGGTACGGCAAGGTTGAGGACATTGAAGTTAATAAAGAAGAGACAGTATTTAATTTTATAGTTAAAGAGGATAATTCGTCAATAGGAATGGCAAAAGTTATATTTCAGGGTAAGTCTGTCGCAGACAACCTTCACAATGAGGATGTTATTTATATTGAGGGAAAGTTTGTTCGACTTGATGAAACTTTAAGAATACCTATAATTTATGCTGTTAAATTAATTACAGAAGAAGAGCGATAAAATGAAAGCAGTTATTCAAAGAGTACAGCAAGCAGAAGTAAAAGTAGACGGGAATGTTACAGGCAGTATTAATAAAGGACTTCTTGTTTTTTTAGGTATAGGTAAGGAAGATAATGAAGACAGGCTGAATTTTTTAGTCAATAAGATAATAAATTTGCGGGTTTTTGAAGATGAAAGCGGTAAGATGAATCTGTCTGTTAAAGATACAAATGGTGAAATACTTGTAGTATCACAATTTACTTTATACGGTGATGTTAAGAAAGGCTATAGACCTAATTTTATGAATGCTGCGCCGCCGGAAGTTGCTGAACAGTATTATGAATTATTTATTAAGAAATTAAAAGAGAATGGAATCAAAACAGAAACAGGAAAATTCGGTGCTATGATGCAGGTACATCTTATTAATGATGGACCTGTTACAATAATTATTGAAAAATAAGATTTTTTATAATTCTGACCTTGTCAGCCCAATAGATAAGCCTAAAGGATAAAGTATATATCCAGTATATAGCATATTACTTTCTTATAACTGAATTACAATGAAGAATATTAGAAGCGCAGGATTAGTGTATCAAAGAATATATACAGAAAAGAAAAGCGGGGCGGACGGGACTTGAACCCGCAACACCCGGATCGACAGTCCGGTACTCTAACCAAATTGAGCTACCGCCCCATATTTTGTGTTGCTAATATAACTTTTTTTTATTTTGTGTCAAGTTTTTTTTTAATTTTTTTTTATTAAATTTACCCTCGTCAGGTTACTTGCAAGCACATCAGCAGAAACGCCTACCGTTGCTCCCTTTCGGGCCTGGCGGGGTTCGGCAAACTGCTGACTGCACAAGACCTGACGAAGGAAAATCGGAGAGGGAGGGATTCGAACCCTCGGAACCTTTCGGTTCACACGCTCTCCAGGCGTGCGCGCTAAACCGGACTACGCGACCTCTCCTTTTTGCTCAATTAGTATAATCTTATATTTTTTAATTTCAACTTTTTTTTTATTTAATTTGAAATTTTTTGCCTAAAAAACTTGATATTTATTTTCTGTGTTATAAATTATGTAAAAATTTTTAATGTGGAGTTTTGATTTGGCAGTAGTAAAAGGAACAAGAGATATTCTATATCCTGAAACGGAGTTTTTGTTTGAACTGCAGAATAAAATACATAATACATTTTCGGCTTATGGCTTTGAAGAGATTTCTACTCCGATTATGGAATACACAGAACTATTTAAACGAAGTATAGGCGATTTTACGGATATAGTACAGAAAGAGATGTTTACATTTAAGGACAGGAAAGGGCGAGACATATGTTTAAGGCCTGAAGGGACAGCAGGGGTTATTCGTGCATATATAGATAACGGATTTGCTTTTAAAAGCGGAATAACGAAATTGTATTATAGCGGGGCAATGTTTCGAGCCGAGCGGCCGCAGAAAGGAAGATTAAGAGAGTTTCACCAATTCGGGTGTGAGGCTGTTGGTTCTAACAGCCCTTTGCTTGATGCTGAAATTATAAAAATGAATTTAGAACTTTTAAACAATATAGGGCTTGATAATTTAAAATTAAAGATAAACAGTGTAGGCTGCAGGGATTGCAGAAAGGATTATCTTGAAGGGTTGAAAAACTTTTTAATGGATAATTATAATGAATTATGTGATGATTGTAAAGTTCGTGCTGAGAATAATCCTTTAAGAGTGTTTGATTGCAAGAATGAAAAATGTCAGGATATATACAGTAATGCTCCAATGTTAACAGATAATTTATGTGAAAGTTGTAATGCTCATTTTGAAGAAGTTAAAAAATACCTGGATATAATGAATATTAAATATGAGATAGATAATAAACTGGTAAGGGGATTTGATTATTACACCAATACAGTATTTGAGATAACCACAGGAGTACTTGGAGCACAGAATGCGATATTGGGCGGCGGAAGATATAATTATCTTGTAGAGCATCTTGGCGGGAAACCTGCTCCGGCTGTAGGAGCAGCAGCAGGCATAGAGCGAATCTATATTGCTTTAACAGAAAGTAATAAAATAAAACCAGGGAAAGAGAAAAAAAGAATTTTTATAGTAACAGCTGGAGATGTGGATATTTCAGTAAAATTAAAGGTTGCTGATTTTTTTAGAAATAATAATATTCCTGCATTGTTTAGTTATGATTCAAAAAGTTTAAAATCCCAATTTAAAGAAGCAGATAAATTAAAATGTAATCTGGTTGTAGTAATAGGAGAAGAAGAATTAAAAGATAATAAAATAACATTGAAGGATTTAAATACAGGAAAACAGAGACAGATATATCTTGACGAGTTATTTAACAACATAAAAATTATAGAGGAGGTGTAGGTTATGGAAGATTGTATTTTTTGTAAAATTATAAACAAAGAGATAGAGAGTGAAATAGTATATGAAGATGATAAAGTCATAGCATTTAATGATGTGAATCCTAAGGCACCTGTTCACATTTTAGTAATACCGAAGGAACACATACCGACTTTAAATGATATAAATAATCCGGAAATAGTAGGATATATTTTTGAAGTGATAAAGAAATTGGCTAAAGAGAAGGGTATAGACGAGAGCGGGTATAGAGTAGTAGCCAATTGCAATAAAGAAGCAGGACAGTCTGTATATCACATCCATTTTCATTTACTTGGCGGACGCTCTTTGCAGTGGCCTCCGGGTTAATTTTTATTTAATAGTTCAAAAAGTTTATTAATTAAATCTTCTTTTTTAACAGGCTTTACTATGTACCCGTCTGCTCCTAATGAGAATGCTTTATCAATATCTGTTTTAGAGGAATCAGCTGTAAGAAGTATTACTTTTAAATTATAGTATTGAGTATTTCTTCGGATAATTTTAAGCACTTCAAATCCGTCCATTTCCGGCATTTTCATATCAAGTAAAAGGAAATCATAATTTTTCTTTTGTAATAACTCAAGAGCTGTTTTGCCGCTTAATACAGTGTCTAATTCAATATTTTTAGTATCTTTAAAAAATGCTTCTAATAGCATTAAATTAAATTTTATATCATCAACAGCAAGAATTTTTAAGTTGGGCAGTGAATCAATATCTTTTGTCGGGAATCGGTTTTTATTGTTAACATAGTCTGAATTATTTGGGATTTGTTGTTTATTTTCTGTTTTAATAGGAATGGTTATATAGAAAGTCGTACCTTTACCTACTTTACTTTTGACTTCAATTGTGCCGTTCATTAATTTTATTAGACCTTTTGATATAGTTAAACCGAGGCCTGTCCCTATTTCATTTGCAGTTCCTTTGTTATCTGCCTGCATAAACGGTTCAAAGACTGATTTTAATTTTTCTTCCGGAATCCCAAGACCTGTATCTGTTACTTTTATATAAAGTAATTCTTTTGAAGCATTGTAATTACAGTTCACAATTATTTCTCCATTGGGAGGAGTAAATTTTACAGCATTGTTTATCAGATTTATAAGTATCTGTCTTATTCTTAATTCGTCACCTATTAGAACATCAGGAACATTGTCTGCGCATTCGTATTTTATCGAGATGTTCTTTTTTTCAGATAGCGGTAAAAGTAGTTTAACTAAAGATTTTAGTAATAAATTCAGGTTAAAGTGCAGATTTTTTAATTCAATAAATTTCCCTGATTCTATTTTTGACAGGTCAAGTAAGTCGTTTATTAATTGGAGCAGATGTTTCCCTGATTCAATAACTATATTTAATTTTTCTTTTTTGTCCGGATCATCTTCAGTGGTATATAGCATCTCAGCAAAACCTATAATTGCATTCAGAGGTGTTCTTAATTCATGCGTTACATTAGATAAAAATATGCTTTTATATCTGTTTGCTTCGTCAGCTCGTTCTTTCTCTTTGCGTAATTTTTCTTCTATTTTTTTCAGTTCAGTGGTATTATATTTTATAGCGATATATTTTAGGATATTGCCTTTTTTGTCTTTTACAGGTGTAATAATTGCATTTTCCCAATAGAAAGTTCCGTCTTTTCTTTTATTGTAAAATTCTCCCCGCCAATATTTACCTGAAGTTATGGTATCCCATAATTCTTTGTAGTATGAATCCGGATGATAGTCGGTTTTCAGAATTCTCGGATTTTTCCCGAGGACTTCTTCTAATGTATATCCTGTCTCTTCTATAAAGGCTTTATTTACATATTCAATGTTCCCGTCAGTGTCAGTTATAACAATAGACGCATCGGTCTGCTCAATTGCTGTTGTAAGTTCTAAAACTTTTTTTATATATCGATTTTGCTGTTCTGAATAATAAAAATATGTAAGCAGTAATATAAATAATACTAAGTAGATTGACAAAATAAGAGTCGCGAATTTTGTATTAAAAGGTTGAATTGCAAAAATTCCCCATAAGGGTATTCCCAACGATTCATAGTGAAAGGTATAAAAAGGACTATTTATTTTTTTGTTATATGTAAATATTTTTTTTTGTAATTTTTCTCTATAAGCGATTTTATTGCTTATGGCAGAAATATTAAATTTTTTTAATATAAGTTCCTGATCAGAAGCTGAGAAAATAATATTATCAACAATCAGTCCGAATATACCTTTATATTCTGCTTTATAAAATTTAAAAATATAATCCAGATCATTTAATTTTTTTTTGAAAACTAAAACAAAAATTCTGTTTTTGTGGAATATAGGAAAACTATAATAAAGACCGCGTTTTTTTGTCGTTACTCCAAGAGCAATCTCAATTCCGTTTTCACCCTTAACAGCTTTTTTAAAATATTTTCTAAAACTGTAGTTATGTCCTTCGAGCGAAGAACCGTTTTTTAATTTAGTTGAGAATATAACATCTCCATTTTGATTCATTAAGTAAATTATAGAAAGTCCTAAACTTGTTTTTAAATCTTCAAAATAAGCATAAGTCATACTGTTTTGTTGGTGGAATATTATTTTTAAAAAGTTTTTTTTGAAAAGTTTAGATTTAAATAATTCTTTAGATATATTGTTGTATTTTTTTATGATGTATCCTACATACTCTGTAATAATTTTTGTTTGTTTTGTCATTCTGTGGATATGTCGAGTTCTTAAAATCTTAATAGTTGCTATAGACACGAATATTAATAATATTGTTGTAGTGATTATTTTTATAAAAAAAAGTTTTTTCATAACTATATTTAACTATTCATCGCTAAATTATTTTTCTTTATAATATTAACAGCTTTTTCAAAGTCTTTTTTAAAAACCATTATCTTTCCAAGGCCGTGGTACATAGTATATAAACCATTGTACGCTGTATCTCTGAAAGATTTGTTCCAATAAGGAATATTGCTGTTTTCCAATATCAATTCTATTTTTTTTTCTTCAGCAACATTGTTGTATCGCAGCAGTTCCACTAATTCATCTTCACTTATTTTCATATAATGAAATTTATATATTAAAAAAAATTTTTTCAACTTTTTTTTTTATTTTTCTTGAATTTCAATTATTGAATATTAAGTTTACAATATGGTGAGAATAAGAAATATATTAATAATAGTAATTCTGTTTTTTAGTTTTAACATATATGCAGATAATTTTTCAATTGTTAATTTGTATATAAAAGGCGGAAGAAATAGTTCTAAATATTTATACAAAAAATATATTGCCGACTTAGTGTATAAATTGCGTGAGATTCCTTATTTCAGAGTATTTACTGAAGTTGACAAAATTATCCCTGATGATGCTGTAAAGGTTTATGTGGATTTTTTTGATGGAAATAATAAGTACAAGTTTTTTGTTAATATAAAAGTAAAAAAGAGCGAAAAAAGATATTCTATTTTCAAAAACAGCAGTTATAAGAACAGTATTTCTGAATTTGTATCTTTTATAAAATTCAAATATCCATTAACAGGGCTTATTTTTAAATCAGATAAGAATAATGTCTCAGTGAATATAGGTCTTAATTATGATGTTTTATCCGGGGACAGATTTATAGTAATGCGGGGAGATATACCAATAGCACATATTATGGTAGAAAAAGTATTTGCTACTTATTCTATTGCAAAAGTGACTTTCTTTAAACAGCCTGTCAGGGTCGGGGATAAGATAATCAGATTTTCCTATAAAAGATTAAGCAGAATTTTAAAATTTAATAAATGTAAAGATATAAAAAAGAAAGTTTTACTGGCAGAAGATAATAGTAATAAGTTTATTGTTAAAACTTACAATAATTTTATTTTCATTGCAACTTCAGATTCTGCAGATTTGTATAATATTGATGATGATAAGATTACACGGCTTAGCGATAACGGATATGTGAAGTTAAGAAATATAGAATTTTCAAAAAATGAGAATTATATAGGGTATATAGAGAATAATATACCTGTTGTATATGATGCAGTTAATGCAAGAAAACTCTTTCTGCAATATGAAAAAGAGAAAGATAAATATTGCTTAATGACAGTTGAAACAAAAAAATATTATGATTACTTGGATTTTAATACTGATGCATTTAGTTTTTTTCACAATAGCATAATCTTTTACAATTCTGAGAATAGAGAATTTGTGGAGTTTAATCTTATTAATAAAAAGTATTTAATACACAGAATAGATAATATAGATAAAGTAGAAAGAGTTGAAAAAGTTTTTAAAACAATAAATAACGAGAAATTTATAATTGCATATTTTGATAAAGAGAGTAAAACAAAAAGCATATTGATTAAAGATTTAGTAACCGATAAAGAAAAAAGAATAATCGGGGTTTCGGAATTTCTTGTTGATAGAGTTGAGTTAAATTTATTATATGTAAAAGGAACAGATGTTTTTACTTATAATTTATATGCAGATAAAGAGAAATATTTATTTAAACTCTCCTCAGATAAAATATCTTTTTTTAAATTATCTCCTACAGGTAGATATTTAGTTTTTGCTTACAGTAGTAACCCTAATACTTTTAATTTATACGATTTAAAAAACAAAGTTGTAGAATATGATATTTATAAAAAAGGTAAGGTGAAACGAATAGATAAATGTGAATGGATAAATTCAAAAGAAGTACTGTTATTCGGAAGACTGAAAGATTATGATAAGAATGGTAAAATAGATTACAGAGATGGTTTTTCCCTGGTGAAATTTAACATTGATGAGAAAAAATCAAAGAAAATAGATGTAAAAGTTGAAGATATGTATTTATATTCTGAATTTAAAAATTTTATAATTTACAGGTATAAAGATAAACTGTTCTTAAGAAGTTGTAATAAATAAAGGAATAGTGATTATGAAACAAAAGATTAAAGAATTTCTTTCAGTGAAAGAAAACCGGGTTTTAATTTATACGACAGTTATAACAGGTATTTATCCTTTATTAATGATTCCTGCGAAAATAAGATTAATGTTTTCTGTAACTGAGTATTACAGTGTAATGATTCATTATTCGTTAGTTTTTATTTTTTTCTTTATTATTCCTGCTGTTATAGTAAAATATGCTTTTAAAGAGAAATTAACTGAATTTGGGTTTAATTTTAATAATGTAAATAAAGGTATCAAATTTATCTTAATTGTTCTGCCGGTTCTCATATTATCGTTATGGCTATCTTCGTCTCAACCTGCTTTTCAAAAAGAGTATCCGCTTGCTAAAATTATAATGAAAGATTATAAACTGTTTATAGTTATGGAATTTTTTTATTTATTATATTACATAGGATGGGAATTTTTATTCAGGGGATTTATAATTAATGGATTAAAACGCTATGGGCTTATATTCGGTATAGCGTTTGAAACATCTATCTCAACAATACTGCATTACACAAAACCGGGGGGGGAAATAATTCTTGCTTTAATTGCAGGTTTTATTCTGGGATATTATGCATACAAATACAGAACAATCTGGTTTGTTGTGTTTATTCATTGGACAGTGGGAATCTTAATGGATTTATTTGTAACTTTGCACAGATGAAGTTTTTATTTATACTAATTATATTAACTTTTGTGCCGGAATATTCAGCCGGATATACAATAAAAAAAGCAGCATTAAGTATAGGGGAAACTTTTGTTTATGATATATCTGTGTTTGGTGCAAAGGTTGCAACGGAAAAAATAGTTGTTAAAAGTATAACAAATATAAAGGGATTTAATTGTTATTTTGTGTATACAACAATAAATACTACTCCCTTTGTATCTTCTGTTTATAAAGTAGCAGATGAAATATACTCTTATATAGATACAAATACACTTCTGCCGGTATTAATAAAAAGCAGGTTAAATGAAGGGTCATGGCATAACAATATTATCATAGACATAGATATTAATAATAAGAAAGTCCGGTATAAAGACAAAAGAATTGATAAAATCTACCGATATAAAGATAAATTTTTGGGATTAGTATCTATTTTATTTTATATTCGGCAGATTATACCTGAATCAGGGGAAATAATTAGTATTACAGTTCATAATCAGCGGACGATTGTTCCTATACAAGCAGAAACAGGGTATATTAAAAAGAGGAGATTTAGAATAAATAATAGAATAAAATATTATAATATTCTAACTTTTAATTCGAGTGATCAATCCGGGGCAGAGTTGTGGGTTACGGATGATAAGTTACGATTACCTGTTAAATTAATGTCAATAAAGATACCGGTTTTTGGTGTGATGTACATCAGATTTAAGAATACACTGCGGGAACATTATATAAACAGTGATTAAGATTCAATATATTTATCTTCTTGTAGTGCCGAAAATCAGGTTAAGTGCTTCGAGGCGGGTATCCTCGCGTTTCTGAAAAGCACCTCTTAAAGCAGAAGTTACAGTAATAGAGCCCGGTTTTTTTACTCCTCGCATTACCATACACAGATGTTCTGCTTCAATTACAACTATAACACCTATTGGGTCCAACTCTTTTACTAAAGTATCTGCAATCTGTTGTGTTAATCTTTCCTGTACCTGTGGCCTTTTTGCAAATAAGTCAACTATTCTTGCAATTTTGCTCAGCCCTGTATATACTCCGTTTTTAGGTATATATCCTACATGTGCCTTGCCTATAAACGGAATAAAATGATGTTCGCACATAGAATACATAGGAATATCTTTTACTAAAATTATTTCTTCATACCTGTCTGTTTTAAATTTTTTGATTATCCCTTCTGGAGATTTTCCTATTCCTGCAAATATCTCTTCAAACATTTCAGCAACTCTTTTAGGTGTTTCTTTTAATCCTTCTTCTTCCGGGTCCATACCTATTCCTGCAATTATTTCCCGCATTGCAGATTCTATTCTTTTTTTATCAATAGCCATTTTTTTCTCCTTTACTTAGTATTGATGTTATTTAATATTTTTAGTGTTTTTTCTTTTCCATAAACGAGTATAATGTCATCTAATTGAGGACCGTCATCTTGATTTGTAAGTATTTCTCTAATTATTTTATAAAATCTTTTTTTATCTTTAATTTTTTTTACTGTTTCTTTAAATACTTTTATTAAATTTTCTTTTGAAAATTCATTAAGGTTAAAAAGATTATTTTTAAATTCAATAATATGCTCATAGAAGTCTTGATCTATTTTAACAGGTTTTATTTCTTTGAAATATACATTCAAATACACAGGGATGTCTGTAAGTTTAGTAATGTTGTCTTTAATAGACTCGATTGCTTTATAATACCAGTTTAAATTATTCTGAATATTGTTCTTTGAGTCAATGCCGGATTTTTCAATAAAAGGAATTGCTAATTGAGTTAATTTTTCTATATTCATATTTCGTAGATATTTTCCGTTAAGCCAATCCAGTTTTGCAAGGTCATAGATAGCAGCACTTTTTGATAATCTTTCAAATGAGAATAAATTTATTAAATCCTTTTCAGATAGAAATTCATTGGTATCAGGTGGAGACCATCCGAGTAAAGCAATATAGTTTTTAATAGCTTCCGGAATATATCCGTTTTCTTTTAAGTACAATAATGAAGTAGAATTGTCTCTCTTGCTTAGTTTTGTTCTATCTTTATTCAGAATTAAAGAAGTATGAGCAAATTCAGGAATTTTGAAACCAAGAGCTTTATATAGCATAATTTGTTTTGGAGTATTTGAAATGTGATCTTCTCCGCGGATAATATGTGTAATATTCATAAGCGCATCATCTATTACTACGGCAAAATTATAAGAAGGAAAGCCGTCTGATTTAAATATTATAAAATCACCTATTAAAGAAGCATTAAACTCTAATTCTCCGCGTACTATATCGTTAAATTTTATTACTTCATTGTTTTCTACTTTAAATCGTATGGTCGGATTGGGATTTTTTTTTAGTTTTTCCTCAATTTCCATATCAGTAAGGTTTCTGCATGTTCCGTCGTAAACAGGCGGTTTTTTCATTGCAAGCATCTGTTCTCTTTTTAAATCGAGTTCTTCTTTTGTGCAGAAACAATAATATGCTTTTTTCTCTTTTATAAGTTTATCTGCAAATTTTTTATATATATCAAGGCGTTTTGATTGATAATATGGTCCTTCGTCCCATGTTATATTCAGCCATTTTAGGGAATCAAGCATATTTTTAACTGACTCGTCGCTTGAGCGTTCTTTATCTGTGTCCTCGATTCTTAATATGAATTTTCCGTTATAATGTCTGGCTGCAAAATAGTTAAACAGTGCTGTCCGAATTCCTCCAATATGCAGATATCCTGTTGGAGAAGGTGCAAATCTTACTCTAAATTCTTTTTCCATTTTAACCTCGTGCCTATAAGATATATCTAAATAAATTCAGATTTCAACTTTTTTATTAAAAAAACAATTTATTTTTGATGAGTTTTAAGGAAAAATATATTGACAACACTTTATAATAATATAAGATAATATAATATGACACGCGAAGAATTTATTGAAAAAATAAAGAAGAATGGCGTTGTAGGAGCCGGCGGTGCAGGGTTCCCTACGCATATAAAACTTAACAATTCTGCTGAGTATTTTATTGTGAATATAGCAGAGTGTGAGCCTTTGCTGAAAGTTGATCAGCAATTGGCTGAATTATTCAGTCTGGAATTAATTAAAACAGTTGATATTATTCACAAACTATTAAATGTAAAGAGATCATATATAGCAATAAAAGGAAAGTATGAGAAGGCTGTTTCGAATTTAAAAAGCATAACAAAAGACACACCGCATATAAAGATACATATTCTGGACAATGTATATCCTGCAGGTGACGAGCAGGATATAATATACAATGTTACAGGCAGGATAGTGCCGGAAGGCGGTTTGCCTCTGGATGTAGGGGTAATAGTAGATAATATCGGTACAGTATTAAATATAAATGGAGCATTATCAGATAAACCTGTTACGCACAGATGGGTAACCATAGC
>CAYQNP010000166.1:0-7901 GCA_964418785.1 uncultured Spirochaetia bacterium
TGTTGGAACTAATACTCTGTTCTCTTTTTATGCAAGTGATAATTTGTCGGGAATAAAAGAGATTAAATATTCTGTTAATAGCAAGTCTTTTAAAATATGGAACGGGGAATTTTTTTCTTTAAAAAATAAGGGAATTAATAGAATAATATTTAATGCTCTGGATAATGCATTAAATTATACAGACAGTATTACTAATGTCTTTTTTGTTGATACGGATTCGCCTGTATCAAAATTGAGTTTTGCAGGTAATTATATAAAGAAGGATAATCATACTTATATTGTTAATAAAAAAACTACTGTTACTATAACTGCGACTGACAGGGATTCAGGTGTTAATTCTGTAGATGTTATACTGAATAATAATAGATTTATTTATGATAACAGTCCCTTAAATTTTTTAAACGGGACCAATCGGCTTGAATATACTGTTTCTGATCAAGCAGGCAATGTATATTATTCTCCGGTTTATATTGTTATAAAAGATGCTCAACCTCCGGTGCTGAAAATAATAAAAAAATAAAATTTCTTGACAATTTTATTGAAATGGATAAAGTGATGAAAAAACAAGGAGTTTAAAATGAAATTATATCCGTTAAAGTTTAAACCTATTTATAAAGAAAAAATCTGGGGCGGGCAGAACCTGAAAAAATATCTTAATAAAGATATTGAGCCTGATAAGCAAATCGGTGAAGCATGGGAAGTTTCCGATCATTTTGAAGACAACAGTATTGTAATAAATGGAGAATTAAAAGGTAAGAGTTTACACGAATTATTAACAGAATATAAAAGAGAACTTCTCGGTACAAAACCTGACGCAAGATTTCTTGAAAGATTTCCTCTGCTTATAAAATTCATTGACGCTAATGATAAACTTTCTGTGCAGGTGCATCCGAATGATAAATATGCTAATGAGAACGAAAACGGTGAATTCGGAAAAACAGAAATGTGGTATATTGTTTATGCTGAACCGGGTGCTAAATTAATTGCAGGACTGAAAAAAGGAATTACAAAAGAAAAGTTTATAGAATTGTTGAATAATAATAACCTTGAAGAAGCACTTAATTATGTTGATATTAAAACAGGTGATGCTATTTATATCCCTGCAGGCAGAGTGCATGCTATTATGCCCGGTATAGTTATAAATGAAATACAGCAAAATTCAGATGTTACATATCGTGTATATGATTGGGGCAGAGTTGGTATGGACGGAAAACCAAGAGAACTTCATGTTGAAAAGTCTCTTGATGTTATAAATTTTAATGATTATAATATAGAAAAATTACAGTTTGAAGAACTGAAGGTAAATAACAATTCTGTATTTAAGATTGTTGATTCGGAGTTTTTTAAGGTTGAAAAACTTGTAATACGCGGAAATATGAAAATAGAAAATAATGGAGAATCCTTCTTTTCATTTAGCGTTATAGATGGAAATGGTTTTATTGTGTGGGAAAATGAAAAACTTCCTGTTGTAAAAGGAGAGAGTTTTCTTATTCCTGCATCTTTAAGTGAGTTTACTATTGAATCAGATAATGAACTGGTTTTAATTAAATCATATTTATAGGTAAACCTGCTTAATCATTTTCATTAATTCCCGATAATCTTTATATGAAGGACTATTACAGATTATTGGGAATAGAATACACTGCTTCTGATGACGAGATTAATTTTGCTTATAAAAAAATGATGCTTAGATACCATCCGGACATTAATAAAGGTGATACCGGTAAGATTTTTAATGATATACTTGAAGGCTATCGAATACTTACGAACCCGGATAAGAGATTTAAGTATAATCTTTCTTTAATAGAACATTATAACAGAGAAGAGATAGGTGGCCTGAAAAGGGTTATTTTTTCTTTAATAAAAAAATTAAAATTAAGCAGTAAAATTTAATTATGTTTTAATGTTTTAATGTAGGGACGGAGGATGACTTTGTGTATTTTGCAGGGACAAATTATCATTCGATTCACTGTCATTCCGAACAAGAATACAGACAAAATTGTTATCCCGAAGAATCAATCAAACAATGTCATTCCGAACGGATGTGAGGAATCACTCTATTATGTCATTCCGAACTTAGCATGCTCTCTCCTTGTCATTCCGAACCGAGCGCAGCGAGTGTGAGGAATCTAACAGCCGAATTAAACAGGGTAAGGATTTCTCGTCATACGGCAAAGCCGTATTCCTCGAAATGACATAGGGAGAAAGTTGAAATGACAGAAAAAGCATCAAAATGACAAAGGAGAAAGTTGAAATGACAGAAAAGCATCAAAATGTCAATGAAAAAGTTAATAAAGTTTTGCACCGTCCCCCGAAAAACTATAAATTTTATTAAAATTTTACTTGATTATGAAATTTACTTTTATATAATTCAACTATGGAAAATAAAGTAGCGACAGAAGAACAGTATATAATATTTAATATAAAAGATGTAAGGTATGGTATTCGGATTGACTTTGTTATTGAAGTAATCAAACTTATGGAGATAACTCCATTGCCGAAAACTCCTGAATTCATAAAAGGTGTAATAAATTTAAGAGGCAAAGTTATTCCTATAATTGACCTTAGAGAAAGATTCGGATATGAAAAAGTAGAATTAACTGATGAATCCAGAATTATAATTTCTTTAATAGAAAATAAAAAAGAGATCGGATTAATTGTTGATTCTGTAAGTGAAGTGCTTACACTTTCGAGTGAAGTTATTGAGCCGCCTATGTCTATTACAGGCAGTCTTAAGACTGATTATATACTCGGAATTGCTAAAATGGAATCAGGACTTATTTTATTAATTAATATAGAAAAGATTTTAACTTCAGAAGAGATTAATCTGCTGCATACCGAATAATAATGAAATACTCTCAGGATATTATTAATACTTTTTTTGAAGAGATAAATGAACTCATATCTGATTTTGAAGTTAATGTAAATTCATTACAGGAAAATCCTCAAAATAAAGAAGTAATAAACAAAATTTACAGAAATGTTCATAGTATAAAAGGCGAAGCTGCATTAATGCAGTTTATTAATTTTTCTACAATTGCTCACAAAGTAGAAGACATGCTGTCTTTAATAAGAGACGGGAAATTGGCTGTTGACAATGAAGTAATTGAAATACTTGACATAACTATATCGTTATTTTATAAAATTTTGAGTATGATAAAAACAGCAGGCAGTGATGCCATTGATAGTGATACTATATTAAATAAAATAGCAGGAAAGATTGGCACAGCAGGAAGTACAGATGCAGGTTCTGCTGATAATGACAGTATAAAACCATCAATTCCGCTAAAAGATATAAAGAATCATTTTAAAGAATTAAATTTTAAATTTCTTTATGAAATAGAAATATATGTTTCCGACATTCCTATGAAATATGCAAGGGCATTTCTTGTATATAATAATTTAACTTCAGCCGGCGATATTTTATTTTCAACTGTTGATTTTATGAATGAAGAACCTGACGAAAATTATGCCCATTTTATTATTTATCTTGCTTCTGATATGGAAGAAGGTGATGTATATAATTTAACTGATGTAGGCGATATAAAGAAAGCAGGTGTTAAAGTCGTTCCTGTAACTGATGATTCTTCGGTTAATGAAAAAGCAGATGTTCAAGAAGTAAAATCTAACTCAATTAGAGTTGATATTAGAAAGATTGATAATTTAATGGATGATATAGGAGAGATAATTATAAGTTATAATAAATTACGAAAATTTAAAGATAGAATTTCTGCTGAAATAAATCAGAGTCAATATATGGAATTTAATGATTTATTGGACAGCATAAAATTAATAATTGACTCAATGCAGGATAATGTAATGCGGGTACGAATGATACCGATAAAAGTATTGTTCAATAAACTGCCGAGATTAGTTAATGAAATTGCAGGGGCATTAAATAAAGATGTAAATATAAGTTTTTCCGGAGGGGATACAGAGATTGACAAAACAGTTATAGATGAACTTAAGGAACCGCTTTTGCATATAATAAGAAATTCTATTGATCATGGCATAGAAACGCCTCAAGAAAGAGCAGCAATGGGGAAACCTGAACAGGGCAGAGTAACTGTATCTGCTTACCAATCAGGCAATAATATTGTGATAAATGTAGAAGATGACGGCAGAGGAATAGACATTGGTAAAATAAGAAAAAAAGTAATTGAAAAGGAACTGTTGTCTGAGGCTGAAGCTTTGAGAGCTGCTCCTGCAGAACTATTGCGTTTTATTTTTTCTCCGGGTTTCAGTACCAAAGATCAGGTCTCGGAAATATCCGGCAGAGGCGTTGGAATGGATGTTGTTAAGAACAGCATTGAGTCCTTAAGAGGTTCTATTAAAATATCTTCTAAACGAAATTTCGGAACTAAAATTTCTATTATTTTACCGCTTACTATTGCTATTACCAATTCGTTAATTGTTTTTTCCAGAGGTTTTTATTTTGCTATACCGTTATATTTTATTGTAGAAACTTTAAGAGTACTTGATTCAGAACTTGAGTTTGTAGAAAGTATGCCTTTTCTTAATATGGAAGAAGAAGTAATACCACTGCTTTATCTGGATAAAATTTTAAATCTTAAAGATTATGCTAAAAAGCAGGTTTATGATGAATCAGATAATAAGAGAAATAAAGTATTTATTGTTCTTGTTAGAGCCAAAGGGAAAAAAGTAGGACTTATAATTGATAAGTTAATAGGGGAGCAGTATATTGTTGTAAAACCTCTGGAGAATGTTGTTGAGAATTTTAAAGGCTTATCCGGAGCCACTGTATTGGGAGACGGAAGTATTGCTTATATTTTGGACCCTACTTTATTAATTGGGTGAATTCTCTAAACAGCATCATTTTTTGTTATATTTCTTTTGCTGGTTTTGTTTAAAATAGAGTTATACTTTAAGGCAGATGATTTAATCAGAGGTCTCTGGGTTATGATATTTTTTGCAGAAAATTTTTCTCCTTTTTTTATATCTGTTTTTGCAAAAATTGATTTAAGAGCATATTTTCTGATATTTTTTTCATTGGTAGACAGTACTTTTTTATATAAGCCCAGAGCTTTTTCTGTTTCCCGTATTTTTGTAACTAAAGTTTTAAATCCTTTCGGGTCAGTAGATATTTTATGGTCTGCGCCTTTTAATTTTTTATTAAGGGTAAAATGTTTTTCTATAACTTTTGCACCAAGAGAAACAGCTATTATATCTAAAAATTCTGTGGCTGAATGGTCAGAAAAGCCTGTCAGCAGTTTATAGCGATTTGCTAAATATTGTATGCTCATAAGATTTGCATTTTCAGTATTTAACGGATAATCAGAGACACAATGAAGTAAAATCAGTTTTTTATTTATTTCTTTTATGTATTTTATTACTGCATCCATCTCTTTTTCAGTATGCAAGCCTGTTGATATTATTAATGGAATTTTACTTTTAGAAGCAGAAATTATTAACGGTAAATCAGATAATTCCGAAGAAGCGATTTTAATTGCCGGTGTTTTTATTTCTAATAAGAAGTTAAGACTCTCGACATCAAATGGTGACGATATAAATATAATGTCATGTCTGTCAGCAAATTTTTTTAATTTATAAAAGTCCTCAAACGCAAGTTCATATTTTTTTAATACTTTGAATTGTTCTGAAGCGTATTTTTTATTTATAAAGAGTTCTGTTTTATATGTCTGGAATTTAACAGCATCAGCACCTGCTTGTTTAGCTGCGGTTATCATTTTTTTTGCAAGATTTATATCACCGTTATGATTTATTCCTATTTCAGCAATAATAAATACAGGAGAGTTTTTTGAAATTATTTTGTTTTGAATTTTTATTTTATTCAAACGGATATACCTTTACTTTTTTAATTTTCTTTTCTAAAATCATTTGTGCTATATTTATAAAATTGGGGGACAAATCACTTACATAGTACTCATCATTAGCGACTTTTTTATTTGATGTAAACAGATTATGTTTATCCAGCAAATTTTTAATTTTAAGAGCAACTGAATAACCTGAATTAATAAGATTAACATCCGGCATAAATTTTTGAAGCAGGGGAGATAACATAGGATAGTGAGTGCAGCCCAATATTAATGTATCTATGCCTTCTTTTTTCATATCGCTTAAGTATTCTTTAATAACATTATATGTTATTTTTGAATCGAGCCAGCCTTCTTCAACAAGTGGGACAAAAAGCGGGCAGGCTTTTTCAAAAAGTTTTAATCGTTTATTTCTTTTTAATAAAAGTTTTTTATATTTATGAGATTTTATAGTCGCAGGTGTACCTATAATTCCGACTTTATTATTTCTGGTTTTTTGTAATGCAAGCTCAACTCCGGGTTCTATTACTCCTATAATTGGAACAGGGAAAAGAGATTTTAATGTTGGGATGGAATTTGAAGAGACAGTATTGCAGGCAACTATTATTAGTTTTACATCTTTTTTTAATAGAAAGTTTATAATCTGAATTGCAAATCTTGTAACAGTTTCAGGAGATTTAGTACCGTACGGCACTCTTGCTGTATCGCCATAATATATAAAAGTTTCATTAGGAAATATTTTTTTTAGTTCTTTAAGTACTGTAAGTCCGCCGACGCCTGAGTCAAATATTCCGATTGGTCTGTTATCCATTTGTTTTTCGTTTGCAGTATTTCATTATGTATAATTCAATGCTGTCTACAAGAGCCTGCCATGATGCTTCGATTATATTTTCAGATACACCGACTGTATTCCATGTGTTTTTTCCTGATTTTGATTCTATTAATACTCGTACTTTTGAAGCAGTACCCTGATGTGAGCCAAGTACCCTGACTTTATAATCGGCAAGAATAATGTTTTTTATTTGAGGATAAAATTCCACAAGACCTTTTCTTAAAGCATTATCAAGAGCATTGACAGGACCGTTCCCTTCTGCCACTGTATGAATGATTTTATTTTTTACTTCAAGTTTAACTGTGGCTTCAGATACTATCTCTCCGTCTTTTTCTTTTTCTTCTATAACTCTATAATCAATTAATTTGAATAAAGGTTTATACTTGCCGACATATTTTTTTAGCAACAGTTCAAAGCTGCCTTCAGCACCTTCAAAATAAAATCCTTCATTCTCAAGTTTCTTAATTTCTGCTACAAGTTTTCTGGATAGTTCTTTATCTTCAATGGCTTTAATTCCTAATTCTTTTAATTTAAAATCAATATTGCTTTTCCCGGATAATTCAGAGATAAGGACTCTCCGTCTGTTTCCTACCAATTCAGGTTTAATGTGTTCGTAAGTAAGAGGATTTCTCTGGATAGCACTGACATGGATTCCGCCTTTATGAGCAAATGCACTTTTTCCGACATAAGGCAGTTTTTTGTTTTGAGGTAAATTTGCAAGTTCATTTATAAAAATTGAAACTTTAGTAAGCATTTTTAATTGGGCAGATGTTAATGTTTTATACCCCATTTTTAATTCTATATTTGGAATAATAGAGCACAAATTGGCATTTCCGACTCGTTCTCCAAGCCCGTTTATAGTTCCTTGAACAATAACGGCTCCTTTTTTTACTGCAATTAAAGAATTTGCAACTGCGAGATCTGAATCATTATGTGTATGAATCCCGAGAGGAATATCTGGTATTTCAGACTGGAGTTCTTCTATAATGGATTCAATTTCAAAAGGCAGCGAGCCTCCGTTTGTATCTGCAAGAGTTATATTATCTGCACCGCCGTCTAATGCTGCTTTTAATGTTTTTATTGCATATTCAGGATTGTTTTTATATCCGTCAAAAAAATGTTCTGCATCGTATATTACTTCTCTTTTTTTTGATTTTAAAAATTTTACAGAATCATATATCATTTTAAGATTTTTTTCAAGAGGAATTTTTAATGCTTCTGTCACATGAAAATCCCATGTTTTTCCAAATATGCACACAACAGGTGTTTTTGCC
>CAYQNP010000167.1:0-2908 GCA_964418785.1 uncultured Spirochaetia bacterium
AAATTGAAAGATTAAAAAAATTAGTAAATAAAAATATTGTGTATAAAAGAATGGAGCCTAAAGTATATGTGCCTAAAAAGGTTGCTGTGTATTTTATTCCTCTAAAATTAGTAAAAAATAATGCTTCCTTAATTCAACTTACAGAAAAGTATCTCGGAACTGTCAAGTATATAAGTTTTGTTAACAGATATAATGCTGTGTGGGGTGTTTCTAATAAAAGAAAAGTACTGTTCCCTACAAAGTTATTTGTCAGAAAATATTATAAACTACCGGAAACTTTTAAAAATGTTCTTGATATTATTGCTATAAGTTATAATTATGCTTCAAAAAACAGTACTGATTTAAAAAAGCAGATATTATATTATCTTATAAAAAAAGGTATGGTGCCGGCTAATGCAAAATTTAAAAATAATAAAATTTATGTTAAAAATTTAATTCTTTCTTTAAACAAGAATATTAATGCTCGTAATTCTATTTCTGCTTTTGTGAAAAAAAATTATGTTGAATTTAAAATACATTCATCTGTAGAGTTGTCGTATGCAAGATAAATATAAAAAATATATGTCCGGAATTTTTATAAGCATTATTGCACTGGTTCTTGCTTCTTATATTATATATATATTCGGAGGGTTTGATTTCTTTTTCTTAAAAAAACTTAACTATGAGAGCCGTGAGATTTTAAAAAAATATAATGAATTTGTAAAAATAAATATTTCACATACAAAAAATATATCCAAAGATGATATCATAGTCAATGCCCTTATACAATCCCAGTTTGATGAAAATATTTTTTCTGCTCTGAAACAGATTAATATTTATATGGGGAATTATAAAGATATAAAAAGATTATCTGTTTTTGATTATAAATACAGAATAGTTGTTGCTTCGGATATGAAAAATTATTCTGTAAACAGTTCTGTAAAACCGGAGTGGTTCCTTTTAGCAGGAGATAAAGATTATTTTTTGTCCGATGTATATTTTGATCAAAATTTAAAAACTTATTTGTTTACTATTGTTGTTCCTATAAAAAATTTTGTTGATGAAGTAGTAGGTTATGTAACAGCAGATATTGATATGCGGGGATTTCTGGAATTTTTATACGGTTTGCAGGGACTTGAAATTGGTTTCTTTAAAGATAAAACTTTTTTCTTTTCTCTGTCCAATTCTGAAGTAAATAGTATAGATGCTGTAAAAAAAATATATAAGTTTTCTAAAATGGTTTATTTTGAGCCTCAGAATATGTATCTTGTTATAGGTGCATCCGACAGATTTACTTCATTGTTTTTTCAATTTCAATTTTTGTTTTATATATTAGCAGCAGTCTTTTTTTTAATAGGATTTTACTATTTACTTGATAAGATTCTAAAATTGAAATTGGAACGCCAAAAAAAGATAAGAGATTCTGTTAAAAAAGTAATAGAGCAGTCTAAGAAAATAAATGTTGAAAATATATCTGTTCTTGAAGATATTGATACTGCTAAGAGTAAAGATGAAACTGAAGAGGATATTGAAAAGTTTATTCAAGAAAGAGAAGAAAAACTGACAAAAGAAAAGAAAGAATCAGTTGATGATAAAAAATCAGAGATTAAAAAGAAGGTTGAAGATGAATTTAAGGACGATTTTATTATTATTGAGTAGTTTGTTTTTTTTATATACGAATTTATTCGGTTTTGGAAAGAATAAAGTTGTTTACAAAAAATTTAACTGGGAAATTTTAAGTACTCCTAATTTTGATATATATTATAACAAGGGCCAGAAATTAATTGCTACAAATGCTGCCTTGATACTTGAAGAGTCTGCAGCTGAACTGAGTGATAATCTTCGATTTGAACTTACACATGTTGTTCCGGTTATTATTTACAACAGTCACAATGATTTCGAGCAGTCCAATGTCATTCCTCAATTAATAAGTGAAGGTACTGGAGGCTTTACTGAAATATTTAAAAGTCGTATAGTTGTTCCCTTCACAGGCTCCTATGCAGAATTTCGCCATGTACTTCATCATGAACTAACACATGCTTTTCAGTATAATATCTTACTTGGTGACTTCTGGGAATCTTTATTCACACGGCAGTTTATGTATATGCCGCCTTTATACATTATGGAAGGTATGGCTGAACAGCAATCTATTGGTTGGGATAATCAGACTGAAATGATTATAAGAGATGCTGTTATTAATAATATGCTCGTTCCTATTAATAGATTGGAAATGCTCAGATTGAACGGTTATGAATATTATATGGTTTATAAAGAAGGTCAGGCTTTTTTATTTTATCTGGCTTCGCAATACGGTAAGCATAGAATCGGAGAACTTATAAAAGTATTTAGAGATTCTCGAGATATTACTTATACTTTTAAAACAGTTTTCGGGAAGACCCAATATAAAATATATGATGAATGGGTTAAGGTATTAAAAAAGAGATATTGGCCGTTAATAAAATACAAAGAAAGCATAGAAGATATTGCTAAGCCGTTAACTCATCATTTTAAAGATGAATCGTTTTATAATGTAAAACCTGTATGGTCTCCTGACGGAAGGTATATAGCTTTTATGACAGATAAACATATTTTTACAAGTATTATTTTAATAGATTCAGAGACCGGAAAAGAGATACGGAAAATTGTGCAGGGCGGCCGTTCTGAAAATTTTGAAGAAATGCATACGAGAGAAAATTCTCTCTCCTGGTCCGGAGACGGAAGATACCTTGTTTTTATTTCTAAAGCCGGACAATATGATAAAATTAATATTTATGACTTTAGAAAAAATAAAGTAGTACGGCAGCTTAATCCTAAAATGGATTCTTTGCTCTCACCTGCAGTCTCTCCGAATAATAAATTTATTGCTTTTGGCGGAGTTAAAAACGGCAAAGAGGATATATATATTATTTCTTTTGACGGAAAAAATTTA
>CAYQNP010000168.1:0-12165 GCA_964418785.1 uncultured Spirochaetia bacterium
TGGGTTGAAGTGCTCGATAAATACATAAATGATGGCAGCGGGACATTTTCCGGGCCTACAGCGTTCGGAACGGGTGTTGAGTTTTCATCCATAGCACTTGGCGATATAGATAATGACGGGGATTCGGATTTGATTGTTACAGGACGTGATTCAGGACTCGTATTTCATCTTGATAAATACATAAATACAAACCATACTACAAACACATCACCTGCGGTGCCTACAAATTTAACAAATATCGTTACAACAGATGAATACTGGAAGTTTGAATGGAGTAAATCTACTGATGATCATACTTCTCAAACTATGCTCAGATATAAAATAGCACTCGGCAGAACTTCAGGCAATTATACTTATACTTCTGCAGCAGTGGATTACCCCCGCGGGCAGGCAAATATAGGAAATATCTGTATTGTAACCAATCCCAACTATACATCGGAAATTTACGGAGGATATAAAGCATATTGGAAAGTATGCGGATTTGATTCTGCTTTTATAAGCAGCGGGTATTCATCTGAAAAAACAGCAATCCCACCTATACCTGCAACCCCGTATTTTATATCTGTAAGTGCCGCAACAACTAATCGTATAGATATAATCTGGAATAATATCACTATTGAAACAGCCTATAAAGTATATAGAAATACATCAAACAATACAAACAGTTTAACGGAAATCATTTGTTCTGGAATAAATATAACCAATTACAGTGATACGGCTTTATCCCCGGATACATATTACTATTATTGGGTGAAATCGTTTAATGAAGGCGGAGAGTCAGGATACTCTTCTGTCTATGTTGTAGAAACAAAACCTTCCACACCGAATTTTATAAGTATAATGCCTGCCGGTTCGGAATATATAATATTAAAGTGGAACAATATAAAAAACGAAACATCTTATACATTATACAGAAATACTGTAAATAATACAAATTCAGCAGTAAAACTTACAGGTCTGAATGTTGATGTAACAAATTATAATGATTATAGTGCAGAGGAAGGAATAAAATATTATTACTGGCTTAAAGTTTACAACAGCAGCGGTGAATCGAAATATTCTTCAGTAGTTTCAAATACGCTTTATCCGTCTGTTCCGCAATTGTATGCAGATACTGTTTCCACAAATCGGATAAATTTAAGATGGAATAATATACCGAATGAAACAGCATATACTTTGTTTAGAAGCAGGATTAATAACACAAACAGTGCAGTTGAAATTGCAGGAATAAACCCGGATATAACAAATTATAATGACATTGGATTAACCAACGGAGTTACATACTTTTATTGGATAAAGTCTTACAATATCAGCAGCGGTTCAGGATTTTCATCAGTTGTATCGAATATACCGTCTTTGCCTGATACTCCGGAAATAACGGAAATAAAAGTTTTATCCGGAAGTCAGCTTCAAATAAAATGGAGTAATATACCGAATGAAACAGCATATACTCTGTATCGTAATACAGAAGATAATACAAATACATTTACCAAAATAGGAGGCACCGATATAAATATATTAGAGTATACTGACAGCGGGTTAAGCAAAGGTATATGGTATTATTATTGGATAAGAGCATATAATTATAGCGGCAGTTCTGGATTATCTGCATACAAAAAAGAGATAATAGATGATACTGCTCCGGATATAAGCATAGTGAAAAACAACAGTATTTTTTCAGGGGAGGCTCAAATTACAATAGAGGCATCGGATAATGAAAGCGGAATATATGCAATATATTATACTATAGACGGCACAAATCCATTGACATCATCTACTGTTAAAAAAATAAACAAAAGCAGTTATGTATTAACTTTAAATAAATCAACTGCAATAAAATGTTATGCGGAAAATAGAGCCGGCCTTAAATCCGATATTGTAAGTGAAAAATATGAAGTATTAAATGTTCCTGATGATGTTATAGCGGTATATAATAATATATTGGATCTGAATTCGGGGAAACCGGCAAGAATAGTTATAAATAAAACTTGCTCTATTGAAATATTGATTTATAATATGTCGGGAAATTTAGTGAAAAGATATGAGAAAAAAAATTATACAAGAGGAGATATTATAAACTGGTATGGAAAATATATGGACAGCAATGAGAATCTATCTTCAGGGATATATATAGTTGTTATTAAAGGGGATATAAATAAAAAATTTAAAGTAATAATAAAAAGATAAACGGAATAGAATATCAGGAGGATTAATTTTATGAAAAATATATTGGTTTATTTAATAATAGGGATAAGTATTAATTACGGATTAGGAGCCGCGCCGGTTAATAGTGGAGTGCCGATTTTAAATAGGAACAGTTTCGGAGCAAGACAGATTAGTCTTGGAGATACATTTACAGGAATAGCGGATGATATAAATACATTATCTGTTAATCCTGCTGGAATAGGATTTTTTTCAGGAAAAAGAATCAGTTTAATGTATATGAGATACACTGAAGATTTTGTTTTCGGGTATGCAGCAGCAGGAGTTCCTATAAACAAAGGATTTAGTAGTGTTGGTATAGAGTTCGGATATTTTAGTATGAATGAATTTGATTCTTACAATAGTGTGGGAGAAAACAGCGGAAATAGTATTACAGCAGGAGATATAATGCTTGGAATAAGTTATGGGGATAAGATATTGAGATATTTTAATATAGATAAGGACTTATCTGCAGGTGCAACAGTCAAATTTATAAAAAGTGAAATAGCGGAAGATAAAATAAATACATTTGGTGCGGATGTCGGTTTACTTTATAAAACAACAATATTTTCTTTTTGGAAAAAAAGAGTTAATAATTTTAGTGCCGGAATATCTGTTCAGAATATAGGAATAGTCTATATGCCGATAAAGTACAGAATAGGATTTGGATATAATATTTATAATGATAAAAACAATAGTATATTACTCGGCGCTGATGTTATTTTTTACAACAGTGATAATGTGGAATCGTCAATAGGTATTGAATATACACTGCTGAAAATAGTATCAATACGAGCCGGATATAAACCGCTTGGTATTGATACCGGTAAATTGACTACAGGAATTGGAGTAAGTTATAATGTCTCCGGATATGTTTTACTCGCGAATTACGGAAATATATTAATGTCGGACTTAGGAAACATACATACATTTTCAATAAGCGTAGAACTATAATTACTCAAGTTTGTGTTTGATAGTTTTTTTGCACCGTCCCCCTATGATTTATATTGACAATCAAATGCAAAAGTGTATACTGAAAAAATGAAAAATAGTGCTATTTTACTTATTAGTTGTAAAGATAAAAAAGGTGTTGTTGCTGAAATTTCAAATTTTATATTTAAGAATAACGGAAATATCCTTCACTCCGATCAGCACATTGATTTTGAGACAAATACTTTTTTTATGCGTATTGAATGGGATTTAACAGGATTTAGAATTTCAAGAGATAAAATTATAGAAAAGTTTAAACCTATAATAAAAAAGTTTAAAATAAAATATGAATTGAAATTTTCCGATTATGTGCCTAAAGTAGCATTGTTTGTGAGTAAATATGATCACTGTCTTATAGACCTGCTGGCACGATATAGAGCAGGTGAATTTAACTGTAAAATTCCGTTAATTATAAGTAATCATCCTGATTTAAAGGATATTGCCGAGTATTTCCATATAAAATATTATATTTTCCCGATTACAAAAGAGAACAAAATTTCTCAGGAAAAGGAAGAATTAAAATTATTAAAAAAAGAGAATATAGACTTAATAATACTTGCAAGGTATATGCAGATTTTATCAGGAAAATTTATTAGACATTATAAGAATAGAATAATAAATATCCATCATTCTTTTCTTCCTTCTTTTGCAGGAGCAAATCCTTATAAACAGGCTTATAATAAGGGAGTAAAATTAATAGGTGCCACGAGTCATTATGTTACGGAAGAGCTCGACAAAGGACCTATCATAGAGCAGGAAGTAATAAGAGTAAGTCATAGGGATTCCCTGGAAAAATTTATAGGAAAAGGCAAAGATATAGAAAAGATAGTTCTTGCCAGAGCTGTTAAACTGCATCTTGAAAATCGTATTCTTGTATTTAAAAACAAAACAGTTATTTTTGATTAAGTGATTTTCGAATAAATGCAAGGAATATACCTGCAGCCACAGAAACATTTAAAGATTCTGTTTTCCCCTCCCGCGGTATTTTTATTTTAAAATCGAGATTATCTGAAATTAATTTGCTTATACCTTTATGCTCATTTCCCATTACAAGTACTGTTTTTTCGGGAAAATTAAAATTATAAATATTCTCTCCATTATGCACATCTGCTCCGGTAATCCAGTATCCGTTTTTCTTTAAGATTTTTATTTCATTCATTAAATTAGGAACAGTCTTTATTTTAAGTTTATCTACAGCACCTTCTGCAACTTTATAAACAGTTGAGGTTATTCTTGCAGCTCTTTTGTCAGGTATAATAACTGCACCTGTTTTAAAGAATTCCGCTGTTCTGAGAATTGCACCGAGATTTTGAGTGTCCTGTATGTGGTCCAGTACTAAAATTATATCTTCAGTGTAAGTTATATCATTAGAATTAATGCTGTTTTTTTCAACTTCTGCAACTATACCCTGGTGGTTATTCGAATTACAGATTTCTGTCAGCTCTTCAGTGGTTTTAAATTTATATTTAATGTTTTTTATTTTAATTAATATCAGTATGTCATTCAGTTTTGAAGAATTTTTTTTCAGATAAACGATTTTAATATTAGAGGAATTTGAGTTTAATAATTCTTCTACAGAATGTATGCCGTAAATCAGGATAGTTTTCGCCATCGAACTCCTTCTTTAGTATCCTCTAATATTATATTATATTCGTTTTTAAGTTTATCTCGTATTTCGTCAGCAAGTTTAAAATTTTTATCTTTTCTTGCCTGTTGTCTCTGTTCTATGAGTTTTTCAATTTCTTTATCAATATTTTCATTGTCTGATTCATCTATTACTGCAAGTATACTGTTTATTTTTCGAATAGCATTTAATACAATTTCAGTATCTGTTTTAGTAAGTTTATTTTCCTGTATAAATTTATTTGTTATATGAACGAGGTTAAAAAGTTCTCCGAGTGCGCCTGATATATTTAAGTCATCTTCAAGATTAGAGTCAAATTTTTCAATAGAAGAGTTTAAAATATCTTTATATCCGTTATCATCAGGGCTGAAGGTATTCAAATTTTTTAAGTTATTATAAAATATTTGTAATTTTTCAACTGCCTGTTGAGCTGCATTTATTCCTTCTTCAGTAAAGTTAAGTTGTTTTCTGTAATGAGTTGATAGAAGCAGATATCTTATAGCTTTAGGGCTGTAACCTTTTTTCAACAAATCACGGAGAGTATAAAAATTGCCTTTAGATTTAGACATTTTTTCTCCGTTTACGATTAAGTGGGCGCAATGGAGCCAGTAATTTACGAATTTTTTCCCGGAAGCACATTCACTTTGAGCAATTTCGTTTTCATGATGCGGGAATATTAAGTCCACTCCGCCGGTATGAATATCAAAAGTTTCACCGAGATATTTAGAACTCATAGCAGAGCATTCAATATGCCATCCGGGTCTGCCTGCTCCGTATTCTGTTTCCCAGAAAGGTTCGCCTTCTTTCTTCCCTTTCCATAATACAAAATCACGAACATCTTCTTTATTGTATTCGTCAACATCTATTCTTACTCCAGATTTCATACCGCTTAAATCTATTTTTGAAAGTTTTCCGTATTCTTTAAATTTTGATATATTAAAATATATAGAACCGTCTGCTTCGTAAGTATATCCGTTTTTGTCCAATTTTTTTATAAGTTCTATCATTTCATTAATATGTTCTGTTGCACGGGGATAATATTCTACTTTTTCAATGTTAAGTGTTTCGAGGTCCTCAAAAAATACTTTTATATATTTGTCTGTATATTCTTTTAATGACATATTCTCTTCATTAGAGCGTCTGATTGTCTTGTCATCTACATCTGTTAAATTCATTGTATGTATAACTTTATAACCTTCATATTTCAGAAATCGTCTTAACAAATCACTGAAGATATAGGAGCGGAAATTTCCTATGTGCGCATAATCATATACAGTAGGTCCGCAGGAGTATATTTTAACAGTATCTTTTTCAATTGGTTTAAAAGAGTCTAAATGTCTTGTAAGAGTGTTGTAAAATTTAATATTCTCTTTCATTATTTTTTCCCTTTTTGCTGTAATTTATGAATTTCTGATTCTATTTTATGTAATCTTTGTAAAATAGGATCAGGTATATCCTGATGGTTTAAGTTTGCAAGTTTTTTCCCTCGTTGTCTGACAATTCTGCCGGGAATACCTACAACAGTGGAATCATCCGGTACATTTCTAAGTACAACGGAATTTGCTCCTATTTTTACATTATGACCAATAACTATATTTCCGAGAATTTTTGCTCCTGCTCCGATAACTACATTATCACCGATTGTAGGATGCCGTTTTCCGCTTTGTTTCCCTGTACCACCAAGAGTTACACCCTGAAACAGAGTAACATTGTCTCCTATAATTGTTGTCTCTCCTATTACTACACCCATACCGTGATCAATAAAGAATCCTTTGCCTATAACAGCAGCAGGGTGTATTTCTATACCTGTTAGAAATCTGTTTAATTGTGATAGTATTCGCGGAATTAGAGGTATATGAAGTTTCCACAATAAATGAGTAAATCTGTGCAGAGTTATTGCATGAAATCCGGAATAAGTAAAAATAACTTCAATAACGCCCCAGAAACCTCTTGCCGCAGGGTCCCGGTCAAAAACAGCTTTAAAGTCGGAAAATAATTTGCATGTCAATCTAATTTTACCTCCGATGAATCACCTATATTAAGCTGTTTAAAATCTCCTTCAATATGTGCGTCTCTTCCTATTAATGAATCACTGATAAGCAGTTTATCAATGGAAGCATTGTCATTTATAATACTGTTTGTAAGCATTGAATTTTTTATGTCCACATTTTCTCCGATTGAGACATACGGACCTATGATTGAGTTTGAAATTTTTGTTCCTTCTCCTATATATACCGGTTCTCGAATTATTACATTGTCGTTATAATCCTGATGGAACATATTTTCTTCTAATAATATTCGATTTGTTGATAAAAGAGTCTCTTTTTTACCACAGTCAAGCCATTTGTCTATTGTAAAAACTTCAAACTTTTCTTTTTCTTCAAGCATAAGTTGCAGCGCGTCTGTCAGCTGAAATTCGTTTTTAGTTCTTATATTATTTTCAATAAGATAATTTAATTTTTTAAAAAGAAGTTCTGAATTCTGGATTAAATATATACCTACCATTGCGAGGTTTGTTTCCGGGTTTTCCGGTTTTTCAACAAATTTCTTTACTGTTTTATCCTCGTTTAAAAATGCTATTCCGAATCTTCTCGGATCTTCTACTTCTTTGACTCCTATGTAATTTTTGTTGCTTTGGATTATGTTGTTAAAATCAGCTTTAAAAATAGTATCGCCAAGTATTATAAAAACAGAATCATTATTTACATATTTTTCTGTAAGATATATTGCATGGCCTACGCCAAGCATCTCTTCCTGATGTACATAACTTAGTTTTACTTTATCTTGATATTTTTTATCAAGATATTCCTGAATCTGTTCTTTCATATAACCTACAATAAATATTATTTCGTCTATATTGTTTTGATACTGAAAGATTTTATCCAGTATATGCTCAATGATAGTTTTTCCTGCGACTTTTATTAATACTTTTGGCGTAGTATGAGTGTGAGGTCTGAGTCTTGTTCCCATTCCTGCTACCGGTATAATTAATTTCATTTAAATCTCCTTTATTTAATTTTTTATAATCTATAAAGACAAATTTTCAAGTCAATAATTTTATTTACACAGGTGTTTCGGTTTATTTAATTCTGCAGCCAATCAATTAATATTTTTACATCTTCAATATCACCATCGCGTATTTCAAGAGTAAAAATTTCAACTCTTTTTTTTAATAGATTTTTTATAACAGGTTTTAAATTTTGTTCAGTTTCAGCATAGAGGTGTGTATGACTGTCGTATATTTGATCTTTGGGAGCATTTTGGGGAGTAAGATTATGATTTAAGTGTACGCCAATAATATTCATATCTGAAATTAATTCATCAGCAGCCTTATAGAAGTCGAATTCGTGTAATATAGAAGAGCACCACAAATGACCTATATCGAACCACAAATTATCAATACATTCTTTTATATCATTGATGCGTTGAAATCCGCTGCCTATTCCGGGATAATCATTTTCTATTGTAACAATTAATTCCGGATATAGTGATTTTAGTTTTTTATAATTAATTTTAAAAGTATTTTTATATTCCTGAAATTTAGGAGTGTCTAAAAATTTCGGATTCATTACTATACTGTTGCCGATTCTATATTCTCCCGGGATACTGTCTGTAAGCATTTTTTTGTAATTATGCATATTATTTTCAATCGGCTTATCGGTCATAAAAAATCCGTGAAAAAAGAATATGTTTGTGTTAAATGTCTCAAGATATTTTACAGTATTTTTTATTTCATTATGTATAATGTCGAAATTTTTCCCTGCCAGATTAAGCATATATCTTGTAAACAAAGGAGAATGAATTGTAAAATTTATTTCATTTTTAAACGCAAGAAGTTTGTTATAAAGTTCTGCTGTTATTGAATTGTGAAGCTGAACTCCGAATTTAAAGCCTTTAGATTCAACATACTTTTTTGCTTCTATTATTTTATCTTTATAGTCTGTAAGTGAGAAACACATAGTGCTGTATTCTATTTTTATCATAATAGAGACTCCTTTAATGTAGATTAGTAGGAGTAGTATAGTCTAATAAAATTTAATATCAAGGAAATTTTATATAATATCTTGATTTTTTTTTATAAAGGGCTATAATATAAAAATAGGAGCAAAGAAAGGAGGATAAGATTATGAGAAAGTTAAGTTTAATAATAGTAATGTTTTTTATAAATGTATCTGTTATTTCTGCAAATATTATTACTGTTAGCCAGAGCGGCGGCGGGGATTACACTACTATAAATGCTGCTCTTGCAGCGGCTGTGTCCGGAGATGTTATTCAGATTATAGATGGGTCCTGGTATAATGAGACCGTAACTTTTACAACTCCTGATAGTATTACACTTGAAGGAGTAGGGGATAATAAACCTACAATAAGTAGCGCTACTAATAATGTTATTAATATTAATAATTATAGTATAACTGTAAGAAATTTAAAATTAGTAGTGGGAAGTAGCGGATGTTCAGCAATATATATTGCTGCCGACAATGCCCATATAGATAATTGTGAGATTACAGCAGCACTGGGTGCTACATCAAGTTATGGTATAAGATTAACATCTTCTGCTAATAATGCTGTAATTGAGAATTGTGATATATATAATGAATATACTTCTACAATGAATTATGGAATATATCTTGATACAATTAATTCAAACAATGTAAATAGAATACAGTATAATAAAATACATAATATAAATATACGCGGAATTTGGGCATATCCGCCAGCACAATATGAAGCAGATACATATATTGTTGGAAATGAAATATACGATTTATCAGGCGGAGATGGAATTAATATATCTGTAAAAGGCGGAACACAAAAGATTCTTTATAACACTGTATATAATTGTAGTGGTGCCGGAATATATGTGAATAATGATAACGGACTTACTTATATTTATAATAACACTCTTTCAAAAAATACTGACGGGTTATATATAAGTATGCAGGGCAGCGGGTTCTCTTATGAGATTTATAATAACATTGCGTATCATAATTATAGTGAAGATTTTAATTTTAACAATATGTATAGTACTAATACTGGTTCTATTAGAAGTGAGTATAATCATCATAAAGTTGAAAATACCGTGGGATTCAGTTCCAATATAAATTATATTTATGGAAATGATATAATAAATGAGGATCCCAAATTTGTTGATTATCAGGCTAATAATTTTGAACTTTTACCGGATTCCGGATGTATTGATACAGGCAAATCTCTGGAAACATATTATGCGTCTGAAGGATATTCTTTTAAATATTACGGTCCCATAGATAGGGGAGCTCACGAATATTTCCCCCCGGATGAAAGTACTGTTTCTTCCGATGATGCTGATAATGTTGTAGCAGTAAATGTTGATAAACATAAATTAACCCCCGGCAGTAAAGTCGGAATAGTAATAGATAAACTTGATAACATCACATCTGATGACAGGGTTTTTCTGAATGTAGAAATATTTGATGCTAAGGGCAGGACTGTGAAGTCCTTAATTAAGTCTATAGTTTCAACATCAGGGAATTTTCAATTTCAGTGGGACGGCACGGATAATAATAATGAATATGTAAGTTCCGGGTTATATTTAATAGTTATAACAGCCGGAAAGACACAGCAATATGAAAAGATATTCTGGATCAGATAATAATATAATACAGCCTGTATTATGGATGTCTTAAACTCGAATGTGTTAGTTTTAAATACTACTTATGAGCCGATAAATATCTGTAATATAAAGCGAGCAGTTATATTGTTATTCAAAGATGATGCAGTTGTTCTGGAGAATTATGATAAATTTATACATTCTCCGTCGAAAAAGATAAAAGCACCTGCTGTAATAAAACTAAAAGAGTATGTAAAGATACCTCATAAAAAAGTCGTACTGACAAGAAAAAATATATTAATCCGGGATAAATATACCTGTCAGTATTGCGGTAAGAGATTTCCTGCATCTGAATTAACTATTGATCATATTATTCCAAAATCAAAAGGCGGTTTAACAAAATGGGATAATGTTGTTGCCTGTTGTAAAAAATGTAATGAAAAAAAAGGACATCGTTCTCCCTGGGATGCAAATATGACTCTGGTACGCAAACCTTCGGCACCAACTTATATATATTTTCTGCATATAGTTAAGCATATTGGAAGTAATAATAAACCGTGGCAAAAGTATCTTTATAATTAATAATTTATTCTACATTAAATCCGAGTATTTCTAATGCAGTTCTGTATATTTTAGGGGCAGATCCGGGAAGTATAACTGTAAAATTGTGAAATTCCCGGCGTATAGGATACTCTTTTCTTAATTGGTCGAAATATTTTTCTATCGGCGGGGTGTAATTTTTTAATAATTCATTATCTCTTTTTATATCATACACTTTATTTATTATTCTGCTTATAGTTTTAAAATAGGTTTCTACTTCGGTTATTTTTATAATATTTTTCTCCGGTTTTTCTAATATATCTACAGTATTGATAATATGATTAAGGTTGAAAAATTTTGATACAGCATTGAATATCTGTACTGCTCCGTTAATTTTTCCGTCATACGAGTAGCCTGCAATATGGGGAGTACCGTATATGACTTTTTTCAGCAGTTGTGTATTAATAGCCGGTTCATTTTCCCATACGTCAAGAATAACATTCTGCAATGAGTTATTAGTTAATAATTTCAGTAAAGCATTATTATTAATAACACTTCCTCTTGCTGCATTAATGAGCAGGGTCTCTTTTCTTAATTTTTTTAGTAAACTGCTGTCAAACAGGTGAAAGGTAGGATGTTCCCCTGATTTAGTTAGTGGTGTATGAATTGTTATTATATCTGCATCTGTTAAATCGTGTAAATCTAAAAAATTTTCATTGTCTCCTTTATCTTTTCTTGGAGGGTCATTTAGTAATACTTTTGCCCCGAGTTTCTGCAGTTTATTGTAAAGCCTTGAACCGATATTCCCGACTCCAACAATTCCTATTGTTAAATCATTTAGTGTTTTTTCAGATTTATTATAGTAATTAAATATTGCTGAGAATATATATTCCACTACAGAGTCTGCATTGCTTCCTGCTGCATTTGAAAAACCGATATTGTTTTCTTTTAGATAGTTTAAATCTATATGGTCTGTTCCAATAGTTGCTGTGCCTACAAATTTTACATCTGTGTTTTTTAAAAGTTCCCGGTCTACTTTTGTTATTGACCGAACAATTAAAACTTCTGTTTTGTTATCTGTTAAAACAGTATTATTAATATCTCTGCCTGAAATTGTCTTTACTTCACCTATTTCGGAAAATAAATCCTGTGCAAGCGGTATATTCTCATCTATTAATAATTTCATGGAAATTTTAAAACAATGTTTTCTCCTACT
>CAYQNP010000169.1:0-6487 GCA_964418785.1 uncultured Spirochaetia bacterium
TAATTTATTTAAACGGGAAATATTCAAAAGGAATAGCCAAAAGCAGAGTTTTTCTTATAGAAAACAGTGTAAGCGAATTTATAGGTAAGACTTTTGGGAATGGAGATTTTTCCAGAGGGCATATAGACTGTACAGAAATAATAAAAGACAATGCTAAAGCCTATGCAACCCCTATTGTATCTGTTTCAAAAGAGACTGCAAAAGTTACACACGAAGCAGCCATCGGAAGTGTAGACAAAAAACAGGTGGAAACATTAATGAGCAAAGGGCTAACTGAAGACGAAGCCATTGATATTATAGTAAAAGGCATATTAAAATAATTCAGTTTCCTTTTCTAAAATAAAGTTCCATAGTATCCCCAAGTTTAAAAATCCTCAACAGAAATCCTATAAACTTTAAAAGCAGTCTGTTCTTAATATTCAGTCGTTCAGGATGGATCCCTGTAATACGGTATCGGCATAATTTGAAACCGAATTTATTCATTATTATTCTTAAACTTTTTACAGTATAATCAAAATAATGATCATCAGGATGAAGTTTAAACCACAACATTCTGTTAAATCTATAAAGTGAGCCGTTCCCATTAGGAACTGCAAAACAGACCAACCCGCCTTGCTTTATCATTGAACTAATCTTTTTCATAACAGTATACGGTTCTGCAATATGCTCAAAAACATACCATAATGTTATAACATCATACTGCTCATTAGTTTTAAAGGAAAGTATGTCTTTTTTAGTTACATTAAGTTTTAATTTATTTTTTGCATATTTTACAGCAGCTTCATTTATTTCTATTCCCATAACATTCTTGAAAATATTTCCGGCTGCTTCAAGAAAAAAACCGTAAGCACATCCTATATCCAGCAAGCTTTCAAATTTATTTGTTAAAGTTTTTATAATTTCCAGCCGTTTGTATGCGAATCGCATAATATTATCTTTATCTGCTATGTATGTATTTCCATACTGCTCTTTATATTTATCAGTAAAATATTTTTTATTATAAATTTTTTTAATAGACTTCAAATCAATATTTTGAAATTTCACTCTACACTTATTACATTTATGAATTTGTTTATGCTTATTATTAAAAATGAGTTCAATATACTTTGTTCCGCACACAGGACATTCTGTCTTTATATCAGATTTAGAAGGTACAAATAAAGAAAATAATTTTTTATCATTAAACTCATACTTAATGTTCGGTTTAACAATACTTTTATTTTTTAAAAATTTATTTAATTCTTTTTTTACAACAAATAAAGGTGTATATTTATAAGTGCCTAAATATTTAAACTCATTATCGAAATAATGGCTGAGCTTAGTATGATAAATACTATTATTATAAAGAGCAACATCCTTTCCTAAAATTAAGGCTTCAATGAATGCCAGGCCATAACTTGTAATAATTTTTTCAGAACTGCTGAAATCATTATAATAATTTCTAACAAAATAAAAATTCTTATTTTCTGTTATTGCCTTTTTTATAGATACCACATCTTTCTCTTTATAATGTGTCCCTATATTAATATAAAATTTATATTCCGGGAATTGTTGCAGCACAGGAAGTAATTTAATTGTAATGCTATTGTAATCGCTATTACCGAATCCCACAAAAACTTTATTTTTTATTACCTTATTTTTTTTATAAAATTCTTCTGCCAGCGGATAAAGAGATAAATCATTATAAACATACTGATTATCTGCAAGAGTTTTATATTTAATGGGTGTTGTAATATTTATATAGACAGTCTCAAAATCCCCCGGTTTAAAAACAGTTTTAGAATCTATTATTATCAGATTAGTATACCAGTTTAATTTTTCTACAAAACTGCTTTTATAATATCTGAAATCCAATACTGTATAAAAAGAATTTTTAATAATATTAAAGATATTATTATCTACAATTTTATAAGGATAAGGAAACTTTTTCAGCGGTTTAGTATGTAATAAAAATTCAACTGTAAATTTTTTATTTAATTTTTCAAAAAAACGAATTAATCTTACGAGATGTCCATAACCGATTTTATCATTAAATTGAGGATATAAAAAAATCTTTTTCATTAATTATTTTCGTTTCAGCAACTTTTTCTGCAATTCAGAAATTTTTGAAATTCTTTTCTTCTTTGCTTCTTTATCTATTTCAATAGTAAACTTAAGCACATCACCTTCCACTGCACCTTTTGGGAGGAATTTTTTCGGGAGTTCCATCATAAAAGAACCTTTTAATTCTATTATAGCAATTTTTCCTTCTATTCTGTCAATCACCCCTTCCATAACAGAGCCTCCGTTATTCTATTGTATGAATTTTTAAAGTATTTGTTTCCGTATTTTTTCCGACTGGAGAACCGAAAGTAAGTAAAATCACATCTCCTTTTTTTCCTATCTTTTTTTCTTTAAAAAAAGTATTAACTTTCTTTATCATTTCATCAGTATTTTTATAAATAGGAACTACAAAAGTAAAAACAGCATAAAAGAAACGCAGATAATATGCAATAGACTTATCAAAGACAAAAACAATTAATCGTGATTTAGGTCTTGTTTTAGCAAGGTAAACAGCAGTTTTTCCTGATGCAGAAAAAGTAGCAATGAACTTAGGATGAATTTTAGAAGTAACACATATAGCAGCATTAGTAATAAGCAATCTATCAACTTCATTTTTATCATTTATAAAATTAAGGCGCACATCATGATAATAAGTTTCAGCCCGAAAAACAATATCTGCCATTGTTTTTACAGTTTCAACAGGGTGCTCGCCAACAGCAGTTTCCCCGGAAAGCATAACTGCATCAGTTCCGTCCAGAACAGCATTAAACACATCAGTTGTTTCCGCACGAGTCGGAATTCTGTTATGAATCATTGATTCAAGCATCTGTGTTGCAGTAATAACGAATTTATTTCGTTTAAAAGCAAGGCGGATTAATTTTTTCTGTATTTCAGGAACAGATTGCGGAGAAGTTTCAACACCCAGATCACCGCGGGCAACCATTATACCGTCCACTTCTTCTATTATCTCTTTTATGTTCTTTACTGCTTCTGGCTTTTCAATCTTAGCAATGATTGTTATTTTAGAATCGTCTTCTTTTCTATATTTTTTAATAAACTTTTTAAGTTCAATTATATCACTCTTTTTTCTTACAAATGATAAAGCAACAGCATTAATATTATGCTCAAGGCCGAAGCGCAAATCATTTTTATCTTTTTCAGTAAGTGCAGGAATAGGCAGTTTAGTATCAGGCAAATTTACACCCTTATGCGGTTTAATTATACCTTCATTAATACTTTTTAAAGTTATTTTTTTGCCATCCACCGACACCACACGAAATTTTATTAATCCGTCATCAACAAGAATTTTATCATTCTTTTTTACGAACTTATATAAATCTTTAAAAGAAATAGACACACCGGCTTTAGAGCCGACTTTAATGTCAGGATCTATTATTAATTCCTGATTCTTTTTAATTTCAATAAAGTCTTCCTCAAGGTCTCCTATTCTAATTTTGGGTCCCTGCAGATCCAGAAGTATGGGGATTAATAAATTAAACTGCTTTTCCACCTTACGAATCATTTTAATTCTTTTAAGGTGATCCGTATAAGAGCCGTGCGAAAAATTCAGTCGAAATATATCTGCTCCGCTTTTAATAATATTTCGCAGGATGTCCTCATCATCAACCGCCGGTCCCATTGTAACTACAATCTTTGTCTTATTATGTATCTCTTTTTTTATATTCATAATATTTGAAGTTTATAAGCATTAAAATAATATGTCAAGGAAAAAATATAATTTTATTAATTTTGTAAAGACAATGCTTATCAAATATACACTTAAAATCATCTTTTATTTAAAAAGCTGTTTGTTGGCGGTAATTCTTATTAAACCGTCAGGGATACTTCCGGAACCCGGAATTCCATAATACATTTGAATTTTAAACCCCAATAAAGTAAACTTTATTCCGGGACCATAACCTATAAGGTACTGTAATGTATTATCTTTTTCGTAGACAGATATATCTGTAAACAGAGCTGCTGAAAGTTCATTATAAAGTATGTCTATATTTAATTCCATATCCAGATCAAATTCCAGATTACTTATAAAACTGCCATTATAGTAGGCACGCTGATAATCTTCGTCCAGATAAAAAAGCATCTCTATAGGCGAATTTTTATCAACTACTCCAAGAAAACTCCTGATAAAAAATTTTACAAAGTAACTATTTAATAAAGGATATTTCACATCGGCTGTGATTTTATAATAAAAATTATTATCATTAGAAAAATATATATAATCTTTACTGCTGAATTCTTTTAAACTACGCTCATTTACAACTTCCCTCTTATTACTTATAAGCCAGAAAGTTCCAACACCAACCTTTATGGAATTAACAATTTTATAATCCGCAAATGCAGAATAATCATAATAATTCTTTTTCTCAATTGGAAATAAAATATTTAAAAGTAAATTCTCATTTTTAACAGCAGTAAATCCCGGCCGGGCAAACAAACGATTTTCACGAAAATACCTTTCACCTATAAACTTTTTTCCATATCTGTAATTCAAAAAAATAAACATATTTTCATATCTAACAAAAGAAGAATAACTCTGATAATTTACATCATCCCAAAATCCTATATCAGCGGATATATTAAAAAATATACGACTAAATAAATTTCGTTCTGTATATGAGATAAACGGCATTACACCGTATAATTCATTATACCCGCCGCTTAAATCAATAAACCTCTTTTTTTTCTGTATTAATTTCACTATAAGAATATATTTATCTTTCCGTTTTTCAATATTATAAGTAATTCTATCAAATACTTTCAGTGAATACAATTTTTTAAGTTGAAGTTCAACTTCTTTTTTATTAAACACATCTCCTTTTTTTATTCTAAGATATATTCTTATAAGCCTTTCAGAAATTTTAAAATCACCTATAAGTTTAATTTCAGAAATTTTTCCGCATCTGATTCTAACAACAATATTATCATATTCTCTCCAAATTTTAGAAACTTTACATAAAGTATAGCCTTCGATTATAAGGTATCGTTCAATAGCTTCTTTTGCCCGTGCAAAATTATTTGAATAACTGCTCACTATATCGGCAATGTCACCATTATTTGCAAATATTTTATTTTCAATTATAATTCCTGCTGACAGATAAGATAAAACTATAAATGTAAAAAATAATATAAATAAAAACAGAATTAAATTTTTATTTCTCATATTCCCACATATCAGAAAGTTCTTTATATATTTTGCAATGTCGATTTAAAAGTTTCTCAAAATAATACTCTTTATAGATTCCAGGACTATAATCTTTTATGATTTCATGCGTCTGTTTTGCAGTTTTAATTTCATTGTTTAATATATGAGTAATTGTTAAGACGAGATAATACTTGGCAATATGTCTATTTAATTTAAGCAAGTTCAACACCATTTTTTTCAGACTGAATTCTGATTTATATAATTGTATAGCATTATTAAGATATGTAACAGCATAATCGTATTGCTTATTTAACAGATATGCAAGCCCCAGATCAAAATTAAAAACATAACTCTTCTCGTAGGTAGCACTAATTTTTCGAAAGTTTTCAATTGCATCTTTAAAAAGATTACTCTTCAAAAAAATCAAACCAACTCTAAACAAAAAATCATCTTTATTGCGATAATTTTTCTTTATAACAAGGTTTCTAATCTCAGTATATGCCCGTGTGTAATTCAGCATCTTTAAATTTCTATAAGAATTTGCTATAAAATCATAAATCTCAGGATTAAAGATATCGTACTGTAAACATTTTAAAAGAAATTCTTTAGCAGAATAGTTATCCTCAATAAAGAAATAACTTTCTCCCAGCATTCTGTAAATTTCAAACCTGTTTAATTTTTCAATATGAAGTTTACATTGAATTGAATTATTTTTATCTAAAAAAGAAGAGAGATAAAAAATTGATTTTCTGTAAGCGCCGTTTATAAAAGAGAGTTTCCCGGCATAATAAAGAAGGCATTTACAACCGCTGTTTTTACCGGCTTCAGCATAATATTTAACTGCATCGTCAATACGCTGTTCTTTCTCATAAATCATTCCATATAATTTATAACCTTCACAGTCATCAGGGAAAACTGCTATGTATTCTTTGCAGGCATCTCTTGCCAGATCATATTGATGCTCTAATAAATAAGTATAAATTATATTTTTAAACTTTTTCTGCTGTGAAGTTGCACTATATAAATTTATAGAAAAGAAAAGTATAAATATTACAAAAGTCTTTCTTATTATCATAATTGAAGTATAATAATAAAATATTCTTTGTCAATTAAAAAAAATGTCCCTCAACTGGAAAATTTATTATTATTTCATAATATTCTTCACTGGATATATCTGAAAAAGTTTTGAATATAACTCTATACTCTTTAAAATTCCATTATATAATAAAACGCTTCTCCTGGCTACTTTTAAATCGTTATTATTCTTTTCTTCTTCTGTTA
>CAYQNP010000170.1:0-4271 GCA_964418785.1 uncultured Spirochaetia bacterium
TCTTGCTGTTTTTTTTGCTTGCTTTATGCCTGTTTTTGACAGATAATTCCTTTCATTATAATTTAATGGTTTATTAGGCTCTTTATTATTTCCTATTTCTCCATGCCTTACCAATACTATAAACATAGCAAACTCCTTCACTGGAATACTTTAGTATACCACTTTATTTTCTGTTTTCAAGTTTTTTTTATTTTTTTCTTGTCAATAAAATAAAAAGTATTATATTTAAAATTGTAAAAAATATAAATTTGGGAGGATTCTATGTTATATGCCTATGCCGGGGGCGGTGTAGTCCTGGGAATTCTTATTTTTTTTATTGTGAAAAATGTGGCAAATAATCAGAGTAAAATAAAAGCAAAAGTTTCTTCCCTTGTTAAAAATAAACGATATGCTGAAGCTATTGAATTGCAGAATAGAGTTGTCCAGAAAAGTGCAAATAAAATAGATGAGTATCTGTATCTTGCCCAGATTTACATCGAAGCAAAACGATATTCTGAAGCAAAGATCATTTGTGATAATATATTGAAAAATAAGATTCCTGGAGGAAAATCTAAAGAGCAAAAAGTAAAGGAAATTCTTGCTGACATACTATATTTAGAAGGCAAAGGTATTGAATCCTTTAAACTCGCTTATGAAATTTTATCTTCAAATCCTTCTTCTGTAATGGCTAACATTATTCTGGGAAAATTATACGGTTCTCAGGGAAAATTTGAAAAGGCTGTTATGCACCTTAAAAAAGCTGTAGAACTTGATCCTAAAAATTTAGATGCTAATTATTATCTTGGAATTGTCTATCTCGATTCTGACGATCTCTCTAATGGTATTGTAATGCTTGATAAAGCTTATAATCTGGATAATACGCATTTAAAAACCATGTATTTCCTTGCTCTTGCCTGCAGACAGAAAGGCTTGAATGAAAAAGCCAATATGCTTTTTGAAAAACTACAGATTAAAGATGCGTCAAATCTCCCTGAAATCGTTACTAATATAGGTCTGCTCTCACAGGAAATATCTAAATTTGATATTACTTCTCTGGAAATTAAACTTAAAGAAAGTTTCGGCTCGAATTTATCTGATTCTGCAAAAAAAACAGATAGCGGGAATGTTGCAAAAAATATTGATGAATTGATTAATATGGGAACAGAGGTGTTTCATAATACTGCAATGAAAATAGTTCAGAAAATGGGGTTTGTTATTAAAAAAGATATTAGAAACAAATTAATCGACCCTGATGTTGAGATAGATTTAATTGTTACAGCAAAAAAAGATGAAAAACAGCTCCCGATATTTTTACAGTTTACACGCGGTACAGGTGAGATCGGAACAATCCCTTTTGCTGATTTTATCGCTAAATTAAAAGAAGCAAAAGTTAATACCGGTGTTTTTATTACAACTTCATCTTTTAGTCCTGCAAATATTGAAAAGGCAAAAAAAGAGAAACATAAAATTTATTTAATAGATAAAAATAAATTGAGCCGATATATATAATAATAAAATAAAAAAAATTTTTTCAAAGTGGGGGTAAGGTATGAGGTATATTTTTGTTCTTGTATTTTTTATTATTGGAAATTTCAGTTTTATCCGAGCTCAGGTACTGGTTAGTGATTTTAATAATAAGAAGTTTATCAATAATCTCGGAGGTATGTTCGGCTGGTTTGATTTTGACCCTAATGATAAAGATGCATATTGTAGAGTCAAATTTATAAAGGATAAAGAGCTTCATTTTAAAGGAAATTTTTTACGTGTTGATTATGATGTTTTTTCAAAAAAAACAGCTTTTAACGGCTTATGGTTTAAATTAAAATCTTTAAATTTAAAGCCTTATAAAAATTTAATGTTTAGAATTAAAGGCGATGTATATAAAGGAATTCCTGATACTTTTAAGATTGAATTAAAGGCTAAAGGCAAAGTTGTTTATTTTATTTTTAAGAATGATAATAAAGAAGATTACGGAAAAATCGGGCTAAAGTGGAGTTTTATTAAAATTCCTCTTGTAAAATTCAAACATCAAAGCGGATATTTTGATTTCAGCAGCGTGGATGAGCTTGTTTTTGTCTTCGAAGACAGTAGAATGAAAGTTAAAGAAGGCCGCATTTATTTGGACGATATAATGTTTGTTAAATAAAAATATTTCTACTTCCTGCTAAAATAATTATTTAATGCTTTTACAACTACTCCTGATAAAAGAAGTATGCCGATGATATTTGGTAATGCCATAAACCCGTTAAAAATATCCGATATATTCCATACAATGGAAAGTTTTGCAACTGCTCCTGTGAATATAAGCAAAATCCATAAAATTTGATAAAATTTAACTATTTTTGCATCCGGGATAATATATTCCACAGCTTTTTCACCGTAATAATACCAGCCTATTAAGGTGGAATACGCAAATAAGATTAAACTTATACTAACAATAAATTTTCCCATAGACGGTAAAAATGCAGCAAAAGCATTTGAGGTAAGCGCTGCTCCTGTTATGCCGGATGAATATAAGCCGGATAAAATTATAACAAAACCTGTAAGTGTACATATTATGATAGTATCAACAAAAGGTCCTATCATTGCAACAAGTCCTTCTCGAACAGGTTCGTTTGTTTTAGCTGCTCCATGAACAATCGGTGCTGTTCCAAGCCCGGCTTCATTTGAAAAAATTCCTCTGGCAAATCCCATTCTCATTGTGTAAAGTAAGGCGCTTCCTAAAATCGCACCGCCTGCTGCTTTCGGAGTAAAGGCTTCTCTTATTATAAGTTTAAATACTGCTCCTAATTTATCTGTATTTAAAAATATTATTATTAATGCTGCTATTATATATATACCTGCCATTATGGGCATTAATTTAGAAGTAAATTTGCTTATTCTTCTGATTCCGCCTATTATGACTATCCCGGTAAGAAGTGCAAGAATTATTCCAATTATAGATTTTATTAATACTGATTTACTGATTGATACACCGAATATTGAAAATAGAGTTGTTGCAGTTGAATTACTTACAAGTAAATCACTTAATACTGATGCAACAGAATTTGATTGAGCCATGTTCCCTATACCGAATGCAGCAATTGCTGTAGCAATAGCAAAAAAAAGTGATAACCATTTAAAAGATATCCCGAATTTCTCTTTTAGGCCGTATTCAATATAATACATAGGCCCGCCTGTATATTCTCCGTTTAAATTTTTTCTGTATAAAAGCGAAAGAGTAGCGGAAGAAAATTTTATTGCCATACCGAATAACGCTGATATCCACATCCAGAATAAAGCTCCCGGTCCCCCGGCTGCTATGGCTGTTGCTACCCCTGCTATGTTCCCTGTTCCTATTGTTGCCGATAGTGCTGTCGCAAGTGCCTGAAAATGTGTTATCTCACCTTTATCATCTGCGGAATCGTATTTCCCGCTTATTAATTCTAATCCGTGATAAAATCCCCGTATCTGTATAAATTTTGTAATTATAGTTAATATTATTCCTGTACTCAGTAAGAGTATTATCATTGGTATCCCCCACGCTATGTCCGATAATCCTGCTATTATTGAATTAACCATTTTTGCCTCCTTTTACTACTATTGATTTGTCGTCTTTCGCCCCAAATTCAGGCTGAAAAACTGTATGGGATATGTGAAATTTTTTCTTCATAAGTTTATTTATTTTGTTAATAATTTTTGTAACAGCGGATAGTTTTATATCTTTATTAAAATCTATGTGTGCCTCAAGATGAATATCATGCTCGTTTAATTGCCATATGTGTATGTGATGAATGTTCTTTATCTCTTTTATTTTCAATATTTCCTTTTCTATCTGTTTTATGTCTATATTTTTCGGGGCAAACTGCATAAAAATTTCCATTGTTTTTAATAAAATTCCAAAAGATGAATAAATAAGAAAAACAGATATTATAAGTGTCAGGACTGCGTCTATCCAGTATATGTTTAAATAGTATATACTTAACCCGCCTACTAAAACTATTATAGAAGTAAATACATCTGTTAATAAATGCAGATAGGCTGATTTTATGTTTAAACTCTTCTTTGAGTCTCTTAAAAGAAGCAGTACACTTAAGGTGTTTATTATAATACTTAATCCTGCAAGTGTAACTATTAAGAACGGTTTTACTTCTGCAGGATATATTAAACGCATAACAGCTTCTTTTATTAAAAGAAATGCTATGATAAATAAAAAAGCAGAATTTATAAAGGCAGCTAATATCTCTGCCCGTTTGTATCCGAATGTTTTGCTCGAACTATAGTCTTTTTTTGTGAATGTATTTGCTATGTAA
>CAYQNP010000171.1:0-9420 GCA_964418785.1 uncultured Spirochaetia bacterium
TGAATTTCTTGAGTAATGAAAATTGGTGCTCTGTCGTTGGTGTGCTCGGCGACGGATATACCGGAACAAATTTATTCGGTAATGTTTATTGGGGTTATTATGACGATTACAGGGGCAGAAGAAATGAAAGCGGACGATATATATATGTCCGACTTGAAAACGGTGCACTCTGGAATGCAAACTTTATACCGCAAAAATTAATTGAACCCGATGAACTTGTTTCTGAATTTTCTCCTGCTTTTGTTAAGTTTAAAAATAAAACTGAAGGCGAGGTGGGATTACAGGTTGAAACAACTTATTTTGTACCTGCTGACGGCTCTTTGACTGAAATCTGGCTCGTTAAATTATCGAATATCACTAACAAACCTCGAAAACTTGATATAACCTTTGGAATGGACGGCTTTGTTGGTTCCAGAACTTTTGATATGAATCACCATCTCGTTGCCGGCCTTTATAACGAAGCTTATCTTGATAAACGAAATGAAATTATATATTTGTATAAAAGTATAAATTATGACGAAGGTGAAAGTGTTGAGTCAAATAAATCTGCTTTCTTTAAAGTTATTTCTCCTGTTAAAGGGCAGAAAAATTTCTTTGCAGATGAAGAATATTTTCTTGGAAATTATCATAATAGATTCGGATGGAATGCACCTTTATCACTTATGAGTAAAGATTATTCTTTATCCTCTTTTAAAAAGGCAAAATCAGCCAGAGGTGTTGATGTCATAGGTGCTGTTGAGCAGAATAAAATTAAACTTGCCCCTAAAGGTAAAAAAGGTGATTCTCTGGAATTTATTGTTTTTGCCGGTGCCATTATAGAAGACAGAAAAGAAGCATTAAAAATAATTAAAAAGTTTAATACTGTAGAAAAAGTAAAAGCTGCTCTTGAAGATACAAAAAAATATTGGGAAAATATAAATTCTAAAATTGTAATTCAGACAGGTGATAAAAAGTTAGACGAGAGATATAATAACTGGTTTGCTGTACAGAACTATTTGCGTAAACGGTGGGGAAATACAGGCTCTTTATATCATGATTACGGTATAGATAATTTCGGCTGGCGTGATTTATGGCAGGACTGGCTCGGCTGGATGTATATTGAACCTGAAAAATGTGAGGAGTTTATCCCGAAAGCTCTGGCAGGTACGAGATTGGATGGCTCTGTTGCTTCCGGGTTTAAACTTGATGAGAAACTTAATCTCTATTTTATGAATGACCCTATAAAAGGTGTATGGTGCGACCACCCGTTCTGGCCTACTTTGACTGTTAATGAGTTCCTTAGAAATATAAAAGGCGCTGATTATTCTTTACTTCTATATGACGGAATACCTTATATGCGTGATATATATAGAAAAAGAGCATTATCCAGAGACCCTATGTGGCTCCCTATAAATAAAATTGAATTGACAAATAAGAAAGGAACTGTATTTGAACATCTGTGGGTTCAGATTATGTCTATGTTTTATGCTGTTGACAAAAATACAGGATTTTTAAATCATATGCGTGCAGGCTGGGATGATGCTCTTGACCAGGTATTCGGCGGTAATGTCCCTTTTACAATGGCGTTTGTTTGGGGCGCTAATATGCTCGCTGATATGCTTGAAAAACTTGATGTTAAAAATTTGAAAATTTATGAGGCTTATAAATTCTTTCTCGGTAATTATAATGCTTCAACTGAAAAGAAATTAAAAATCCTTGATAAAATTACTTCTGCTGCAGATTCTTTAAATATGGGGAAAAAGATAAATGTGGAACGAAAAAAATTAATTAAAGATTTGCGTATGAAAGCAGAAGCTGTTAAAGAGTTCATAAATAAAAAAGCATGGCATAAAAAAGGTAATTTTTATATCGGTTATTATGATTCTAAAGGTAATCCTATAGATTATTATAAAAGCGAAAAAGATTATAAACTTCATTTGTCTGCTCAGACTTTTGCTTTAATGGCGGATATTGTTCCGGATAACAGACTCGATAAATTAATAGACTCTACATTTAAAAAGTTGTGGGATAAAAAAGCCGGCGGTCTCTTGCTTAATACTCCTTATGAGAAATTTTATCCTAATGTGGGCCGCAAATCTCAGTTCGCAGCCGGTACAAAAGAACATGCCGCAAAATTTACTCATATGTCAATGATGTTTATGGCCGGCTTGCTGTTTAAAAAACAGGGAAATCTCGCTATGAAAGTATGGAATGGACATGTGCCGTATGTGGTAAAAGATTCAAGATTAAAAGTGCCTAATGTGTGGCTCCCTGAATATCTTATCTCCTCAGTTAATCCTGAAAAGAACCGCTGGAACGAAGGTCAGTATGAGCCTTTAACAGCTTCTCCCTCCTGGGCAAGAAAAATATTTTCAGACTGGCTGTTTGGTGTTTATATAAATAACAACGGAGAATTAGTTGTTGACCCTGTAATCCCTTCTAATTGGGGAAATAAGAAACCTGTAATGATAAAAAGAAAATTATTGAATGCTGAGTATGAGATATATATCATTAATAAAAATAAAAAAGAGAGCGGAGTTGAATATCTGATTGTTGACAATAAAAGGGTTGATTCAAATACATTTAAACCTTTTAAATCCGGGAAACATAAGATAGAAGTATATATGTAAAATGTTTTATTTAAAGCAGGTCGATGAATTAGCTCTCGGCCTGCTCTTTTTTTCCCTCTGTCTGATAAAATAATTTCTTAAAAACAATGTAAAATAAACTTGACTAATTAATAAATTTTATTATGATATAGTGAAATAAAAACAAAGGAGTTAAGTTATGAAAAAAATAATTTTATCAATGATAGCAACATTGAGTATAGGATTAAATCAATTATTGGCAATGGCACCGCCGCCACAGGGTGGAGCTCCGCAGCAGAATGCCGGTTCCGGCTTGATGGGTATGCTTATGCTTCTGGCACCATTGTTCATTGTTTGGTATTTCTTTCTTATAAGACCTCAGAAAAAAAGAGAAAAAGAAAAAAAACAGATGATTGAGTCTCTTAAAAAAGGCGATAAAATCTTGACTATCGGCGGTATTGTAGGAAAAGTTGAACAGGTAAAAGACGATAGAGTTATAATTAAAGTTGCAGATAAAACAAATATTGAGATATTAAAAACAGCTATTTCAGGCCGTATGGGAAAATGATAAGATTATGGGTGTCGTTATTATTAATGCTTATTAATAGCACTATATGTTTCGGTAATACAAATACAGCAGTAACTAATAACGGCACGAAAAATTTTAATGACCCTGATAAAATTTTTTATGAAGGCTTAAATAAAGCAAGAAATAAAAAAACTAAAGAGGCTATTGCATTGCTCGAAAGTTTGTTGAATTATAATACTGAAAATATAAATTATTATGCTTATCTCGGCTATCTTGAATATGTTGAAGGAAATTACGATAAAGCTGTGTCTGTGCTTAAACGAGCTCTGGAAATAGATGAAAATTTATTAATAGCACATATAATTCTTGGTGAAATATATTATCAAATGAATGATATTGTTAAAGCACGAGAATCATTTGAAAAAGTTATAAACCTGAACCCGAATATTAAACTGGCGCATATCAGACTTTATGAATTATTTAAAAATAATAATCTTGAAGTTGCAAATAAACATTATTTAAAAATATTCCAGCTGCCTTCTACCAAGATTGAAGCCTTCCTCCCGGATATAAAAAAAATAGGAAGTTTGAATTTGATTTCAAATAAAAACAAAGTATTGCTGAAAGATATAGGTATAGATAAAAAAATAAAAGTAAAAGAGGATGTTATAGAAAAAATTTTAAATACATCTGAGGAAGTTTCAAATAAAAAGCAGCAGGTTATTGTTAAAATAAAAAAAAAGAAATTCGATTTTAATCTTAATCTTGATTTCATTTCTTCACCGTTTAAAAATTTTGATATAGATAAATTCTATGTCAAACTTGTTGAATTTATACTTGTAAGTATTTTTCTTATAATATATACTATTATAAAAAGCAGAAAAGAAAAAGCATTAAGTAATGTTGTTTTAAATCATTTTAGAACATCAAGATACAGTAATAAGGAGATTTAGTTATGAATAAGAATTCCGGAATAAGATTATTATTTATATTTATATTGGTGATAATATTTTTTATCCCGATATATCCTACTATTAAGTGGTATTCTTTGCCAAAAGAGAAAAGAGAGATTGCAGAGTTAAAATTTGAAAACCCGGAGAAGTATGCTTCTTTAAGTATTGATAAGCAGAGAGAGATAGATAATCTTAAAAGTTTAAAAAACAGCACATTAAATTTAGGTCTTGATTTGCAGGGTGGAATGCACATAGTGCTGGAAGCAGAGATAGATAATTTAAAGACACAGCAGGAAAGGAATGATGCTGTAAAACAGTCTCTTGAGATAATACGGAACAGGGTAGATCAATTTGGAGTGTCGGAACCGTCTATAGCCCGACAGGGTGAGAATAGAATTGTTGTAGAACTGCCGGGTGTTAAAGATCCTGCAAGAGCTGAAAAATTGCTGAATATAAAAGGTAAACTCGAATTTAAACTCGTGGATGCGGAATTGTCTAAACCTGAAAATTTTACAAATTATAAAGAAGGGAAACTTAGAGCAGATGTTAAACTCCCTGAAGATGAAGAGATTCTGTTCGTCTGGAATAAAAACAGAGAAACAGGAAAAATAGAGCGTGCTTATCCTCTGGTCGTTAAAAAAGTTCCGGCTCTCACCGGTGCAATGCTTAAAACTGCAGGCGTATCAATGGATCAGTTTAATGAAGCCGGTGTTGACTTCCAGTTGAAACCTGAAGGTGCTGAAATATTTTATAAGGTTACTTCTGAAAATGTAGGTAAAAGGCTTGCTATTGTTCTTGATAATAAAATAAGAAGTGCTCCCCGAATAAAAGAACCTTTACGAGATAGAGGCCAGATTACAGGCAATTTTACTTTAGATGAAGCTAAAGACCTTGCATTAATCCTGCGGGCAGGTGCTACCCCGGTTAAATTAAAAATTATCGAAAAAAGAATTGTCGGCCCGTCGCTGGGTGAAGACTCTATTAAATCCGGATTAAATGCTGCTTTATACGGGTTTATCCTCGTCGTTATTTTTATGATTATTTATTATAAATGGTCCGGTGTCGTTGCTGATATTACACTCTTCCTTAATTTATTCTTTCTTATTTCTATTTTAATATTGCTTAAATATACTTTAACTTTGCCAGGTATGGCTGGTATTGTTTTGACTATTGGTATGGCTGTTGATGCTAATGTCCTTATCTTTGAAAGAATAAAAGAAGAATTGAGAGCAGGAAAATCTATAAGAGCATCGGTAGATGCAGGTTTTGAAAAAGCCTTTAGAACTATTCTTGATGCTAATGTTACAACTTTAATTACCGCTTTTATCCTGTCTCAGTTCGGTACAGGCCCTATAAAAGGTTTTGCTGTAACTCTGGTTATTGGTATTACTGCAAACCTCTTTACTGCTGTTTATGTGTCTCATAATATTTTTAATTTCCTTTTGCAAAAATATAATATAAAAAAGATTAGTATATAATATGGAGGAAGTATGAATTTCTTAAAATTAAGATATATAACATATTTAATTTCAGGTGCTTTGCTGATAGTGAGTTATACTTCATTTTTTACAAATGGCTTTAATTACGGTATTGATTTTACAGGCGGTGTTTTGATTCAGGTGAAGTTTAATAAAAGTGTAAATGTTGAGGACATTAGAAAGTCCCTCGCAAATGAAAAATTGGGTACTCTTACTATACAGAGAATCGGAAGCATTAAAGACAACCTGTTTATAATTAAATCTAAAATTAAAAAACATGCAAATGAAACTATAGATTTAATTAAAACAGATTTAATTAAGTATTTTGGAAGTGAAAATGTAGAACAGCCGTTTCAGAGAAGTGAAATGGTAGGCCCGGCTATAGGAAAAGATCTCAGAAACCTTGCATATCTCCTTATATTAATCTCTTTAATCGCTATCCTGTTTTATATCTCTTTAAGGTTTCAGTTTAAATTCGCTGTTGCCTCTATTGTTGCTCTTGTTCACGATGTCTCTATTACTCTCGGAACTTTCTCAATGCTTCATAAAGAAATAAATATCCCTATAGTTGCTGCTGTCCTTACAATTATCGGATATTCGCTTAACGATACAATCGTTGTGTTTGACAGAATAAGAGAAAATTTAAAATTTGTTAAACAGGATGGTATTGAAAATATAATTAATCGAAGTATAAATTCTACTTTAAGCAGAACAGTAATAACTTCTCTTACTACTTTGTTGACTGTATTAACACTGTATTTTCTCGGCGGAACAGTTATACATGATTTTGCATTTGCATTTTTAATTGGTGTTATTGTCGGAACATATTCTTCTATCTTTGTTGCAAGCCCTGTTGTATATGAGTGGTGGATTGCTTCAGAGAAAAAACATTTGCGAAAAAAAAGTAAAAAATGAAAGATGATGAATATTTTATGCGCCTTGCTTTACACGAAAGTCGTAAAGCAAGGGCTATTTCTTCTCCTAATCCGAATGTCGGCGCTGTAATTGTTAAAAATAACAGGGTGATATCTGCGGGCTTTACTTCTAATTATGGCGGCCCTCATGCTGAAGTTGTTGCAATAAAAAATTCTCCTGTCCCTGTAAAAAACGCTACTATGTATGTTACTCTGGAACCTTGCTCTCATTTCGGTAAAACCCCTCCCTGTGCTGATCTCATTATTAAACATAAATTTAAACGTGTCGTGATTGGAATTAAAGATGTTAATCCGGTTGTTTGCGGTAATGGTATAAAAAAATTAAAAAAAGCAGGTATAGAAGTAAAAACCGGTGTCTTGAAAAAACAGATTGAAAATGAACTGCAGTGGTTTATTAAATATATCTCTAAAAAAACTGTATATATAACTTTAAAATCCGGTGTGTCTCTTGACGGAAAAATAACTGATTACAAAGGTGCATCTAAATGGATTACTTCTAATGAATCATTAAAATTGTCTCAAAAATTAAGAGAAGAAAATGACGGAATAATAGCCGGAATAAATACCGTTTTAAAAGATAATCCTAATTTAACTTATAGGGGACGGAGGAATAAAAGTATATTCTACAGAATAATATTTGATTCCTCTTTGAAAATACCATTATCTGCAAATGTTCTAAAACCTGTGAAAAATCACAAAACAGTTATAATTACTTCTAAAAATATGCTCAATACACCTAAAGCAGAAAAAATAAGAAATGATGATGTAATTGTAATTGATGTTCCCTCTTCTAACGGGCTGCTGAGCGTAACCGAAACTGTAAAAAAATTGTATAAGATGAAAATATCTAAATTAATACTGGAGGGCGGGGCAGAATTGAATTATTCGTTCCTTAAAGCAGGCATTGTTGATAAAATTATATTGTTTATTGCTCCTGTATTATTGGGCGGGAAGTCTTCTAAGGGTTTTATAGGTGGTCAGGGGTTTAATCTGTTAAATTCCGTCAAGGTTTATAATGGAAGATTTATAAATGAAGCAAATAATGATTTTATATTTGAAGGAGTAATTAATCGTTATGTTTACAGGTGTAATTGAAAGTACAGGAAAAATAGTTAAATTAAACAGAAACAGCACAAATATAGATATTACTGTGCAGCCTGAAATGCCGGAATTCCTGGACGGAGTAAAACAGGGCGATAGTATTGCTGTTGACGGGGTATGCTTGACTGTAACAGCTTTGACCGAAATTGAATTTACTGCTTTTATATCTACAGAAACTTTTAATGTTACAAATTTTAAATATAAAAAAGTAACCGGAGTTGTTAATCTTGAAAAAGCACTCTCTGTAAACAGCAGACTTGATGGCCATTTTGTGCAGGGACATATAGACGGTACAGCAAAATTTTTGTCTTTAAAGAAAATTTTAAATGATTATGAACTTACTTTACAGTTGCCGGAAACTTTAAGAAGATATACTGTAAAAAAAGGTTCTATTGCTGTAAATGGTGTTAGTTTAACAATATCGGATGTTGTCGGATCTAATATTAAGGTAGCAGTTATCCCTGAAACTTTTAACAGAACTTCTTTCAGATTTTTAAAAAGCGGTGAGCTCGTAAATATTGAAACGGATATACTTGCTAAATATGTTGAAAATTTTTTAAGCAGGAAATAAAAGGAGTCTTTTTTTGAATATACTTTATTCTATATTAATAGGCGGTTGGGGTGGACTTGAACAATATCCGTTTACAGTTTATCCGTATTTAAAAAAAAGAGGATATAATATTTTTTTTCTTGTTTTAAAAAACAGCCGGGCGCATCAAGAATGTATTAATCGAAAAATACCTTATTTTACAATGGATTATTATAAAAAATTCAGTTTTAAAATAATAAACCGGATGAGAGAGATTATTCTGGAAAATAATATAGATATTGTTCACTTTAATAAAAGCAGAGAAATATATAATTGGAGATTTGCACTTAACGGCTTTCCCGGTGTGAAACTTATAATGACTCAGCATATCGGTATTTCAAATAAAAATGATTTTATTCATAAGTGGTTTTATAAAAGATTGGATGCGGCAATTGCAGTGACCAGATTGCTGTACAATAGAATGATAAAATATCTTCCTGTACCTGAATATAAAATTAATCTGTTATATAATGGTGTGGATTTAACAAGATTTACTTCTAAATCTAAAAGTACTTTCAGAAAAGAGTTTAAAATTCCTGCAGATTATCTGCTTTTTTTATGTGTGGGGAATTTGTCTCCTGCAAAAGGTGCTTATGAATTTATTGAAGCAGGAATACAGTTGAGCAAAAAGTATAAAAAAATTAAATTTATCTGGGTGGGTGAGGATAAGTACAGCGGCGTTGAAAATTTTAAGGAAAAATTAGAAGATATAATAAACAAAAATAATGCTGATAAGTATTTTATTTTTACCGGTTTTAGAAAAGATATTCCTGATATTCTAAAGGCTTCAGATGTTTTTATACTTGCTTCACATAATGAAACTTTCGGTATCGTATATATAGAGGCAATGGCTTCAGGCAAGCCTGTTATAGGATGTAATTCCGGCGGAGTGCCTGAAATAATAGAAAATAATAAAAACGGATATCTTGTTAAACCCGGTGATGCAGTAGAATTATATTTCGCAATGGAAAAGTATATAAGAAATAAAAAGTTAATTAAAATACACGGAGCACAATCCGAAAAAAAAGCACAATTTTTTTCAATGAAAAATCACATAAATCGTCTGGTAGATATTTATAATAGCAGATAAATGGGGACGGTGCAAAACAGTATATACTTTGCAGGGGAGAAAATTATTCATCCCCTGTCATTCCGAAGAGAGAATTCCCTCTCATTGTCATTCCGAACCGAGCGGAGCGAGTGTGAGGAATCCTGAAACAGCCTAAAAAGTCTTGACGAACTTAGTGGGGACTGAGGAAGACTCTGTG
>CAYQNP010000172.1:0-4720 GCA_964418785.1 uncultured Spirochaetia bacterium
ATAAGAATGAATTGAGATATAGGCCGATTACAGAGATTGTAATTATGAGCCTATAGGTATTGGACAACACCGAGCAGCTGTAAAGAGGAATAACAGATTAATTAAAACAGTTGGAAAGACGAAAGAAATTATAAGGAAATATAATAAAAAATTAAAATTATGGGTAGGGAAATGGGCAATTCCGTGGAATCCGGAACTTGGTGTTTATAATGTTCTTGTAAAGGCAATGCCTACTTATCCGGGTCCAATATTAACAGATGCTACTTCTGTTGAGATAACCGGTCGAATTCCTGTTAAGAATCAAAATAGTTTTTGTGCCATGGTTCTTGAATATGGCGGCAATATAAGACAGAAGAAGATTATCGGTCCTGATAATAAAAAGGGCACATGGAAAAATATTATAAAATGGTGTGAATATGCGAATGCTGATGCTTTATTAATGCTTGGAGCAGAAACTGAAACTTATAACTCCAGAGTTAATGCAAAAGTTCCGTTTGACCCGATGAAATTAAAAGATGTTGAAATTATAGGGAAAGAAGCAAAAAAGAATAATTTGATTTTCGGAGCATGGGTTATGAGTTTTGGTATCCAGGGGCGTAAATATGAGAAAGTCGGATACCAGCCGTCACTTGCTTATAATAAAAACACAGGTGCACTTTATCCTTCTTATATGCATATATCAATGGGTGATCCTAAAAGGTTTAATGATTTGCTGAATGTAGTTAAACGATTCGATAGAGATCCCAATGTTGATATGATAGGTATAGATTACATTAGAACAGGGCATCTTGACGGTTATGAACTGGCAGATGAGGTCGTTAGGGATATGAATATTCAGGTGCCTGATAATTGGGATAATATGGGAAAGCTGGATAAAGCAAAATGGTTTGCATATCAATTAAGAGTAAAAAAAGATAAAGATATACTTGAGAAATGGCAATGGTGGCGTGCACATTATTCTGCTACTATAGTTAATAAATTAATTACTTTATCCGGGACTAAAAAACCTGTTTGGGTATTTACTCTTGGTTGGCATCACGGTAAAGAGCACGGGCAGGATCCTCTTATGTTTACTGATGCAGGTGTGGCTTATGATTTCGTTATGCTGTATGAAGCTAATCAGGCACAGTTTCGACAGGTGCTTGTTGACTGGAAAGGTTATTTGTCTGCCCAGCAGGCAAATATTGTTGTGGGACAAACTACAGATGTAAAGTTGCTTGACAGTTTTTATCTTAATCCTATTGAAGAATTCTTGCGTAGAATAAATCTTGGAAGTAAAAAAATAGTCTTCGGCGGAACTGCTGACGGTGTATTCTGGCATGATTTCTCTCGAGCTTTTTGGGGAAGAAAAGGTAATTTCTCTACTAAAGAATGGATTTTATCCGCTGCTAAATCTTTTTCTGATTTTAGAAATGAAAAAGGTGAAATCGAAGTTAAAACTCATATATCAGGTGTAAAAAAAATCGGATATAATGCTTTTGCTGTTGAGGTAACAGTAGAAAATCAGACAATTAAAAGATTGCATAATATTAAGACAAGAGTAATATCTTTTAAAAATGTAAAGGTATCTACAGGTGAAAAAATAATTAAAAAATTGGAACCGGGTGAAAATAAAACTTATGAATTTAAAGTTGGTATTAAAGGCAATGCAAGAAACAGATATATGCTTGCTGCTTCGTCTGAATGGGGACCAAGAAAAAAATCATTCGATTTTAAATACATTTCCCCTTCGAAATTTTATTCTATGAATAATATTTACAAATAGATTTTTATACGAGGGGCGAATAATTGTTCGCCCCTATAATATATTACGAACATTTAGAAAATCCGCAAACAGGACATATTGAACATCCCTCGGCAAATACCATTGTGCTTCCGCATTCCGGACATATTGAAGGACTGTCTTCTGCAATCTGTGAAAAACTGTTATTATCACCATTGCTCTTTTTTAATTCTCTGGAACTTTTTATGAACTCTTCCACAGAATCATTGCTGATTTTTAAATCTACATTTTTTATTTTTAATTCTTTTCCATTCCCGTTTTTTTGGAACTCTTTTAAGTAAGTTTCAAGCGCTATTCCTATTGCATCAGGGCACGACAAAACCCATCCTTCTTTCATTCTAAACGGTGACGGACAGCGAATACCTCTTAATTCTTTAATTATTGATTTTGCATCTATATTCGAGCGTAACGACAATGATACGAGTCTTGCTATTGCTTCAGTTTGTGATGCAGGACAACCGCCTGTTTTTCCTAACTGTGCAAATACTTCACATAAACCTTTATCATCTTCATTAATTGTTACATACATATTTCCACAGCCTGTTTTTACTTTGATTGTAACACCGTGTGTATAGGCAGGCCGTTTTCTCGGCTCTAATATGTTTTTGGAAACTGTCGGTGTTATTGCCTGTTCGGCTTTTGTATTGTTTTGTTTTTCTTCCTGTTTGTTATCTTTCCCGACATTTAGTACCTGTTCCTGTCTGCTCTTATCTCTATATACTGTTATGCCTTTACAGCCTAAATCATATGCAAAAATGTATGCTTTTTTTACATCTTCTATTGTTGAGGAAGACGGCATATTTATTGTTTTGCTTACAGCATTATGAACATATTTTTGAAATGCAGCCTGAGTTTTTATGTGCCATTCTGTGTCAACATCCATTGTTGTTATAAATACATCTTTTACTTTTTCAGGAATCTCTTTAATGTTTTTTAATGTACCTTCTTTTATTACTCTGTTAATTAATTCGTCGGAATAAAAACCTTCTTCTTTTGCAACCTGTTCAAATAACGGGTGTACTTCTATAAATTCTCCTAAAGAGATTTTTCTTACATAGCCAAGTGCAAATAACGGTTCAATTCCTGAAGATGCTCCTGCTATAATTGATATTGTCCCGGTCGGGGCTATAGTTGTTATAGTTGCATTTCTCAGTTTAATACCTTTTTTATCCCAGGTGGAATTTTTCCAGTTAGGAAATACACCTCGTTCGTCTGCAAGTTCTATCGATTTTTCAATACCTTTATCGTTTATAAATCTCATTACTCGTTCTGCTAATTCAATTGCTTCTGCAGAGTTATATTTTATACCCAATTTAATAAGCATATCAGCCCAGCCCATTACACCCAATCCTATTTTTCTGTTTGCTCGTGTCTGTTCTTCTATTTCCGGAATAGGAAATTTGTTCATATCTATTACATTATCAAGAAACCACACAGAATCTTTAATTGTTTTTTCGAGCAAATCCCAGTCAATTTTTCTGTTTATTACCATGTTTGAGAGATTTATAGAGCCCAGATTACACGATTCATAAGGTAATAGCGGTTGTTCGCCGCAGGGATTAGTACTTTCTATTTCTCCGATGTGAGGAGTTGGGTTTTCTTTATTTATTACATCGAGAAATACCATACCGGGTTCGCCGTTTTTCCATGCCTGATATATTATTTTTTCAAAAACTTCATTTGCATTTAATTTCCCGGCTGTTTCTCCTGTCCTTGGATTTATTAGTTCGTATTCACTGTTGTTTTTAATTGCTTCTATAAATTTATCAGTTGCTGCTACTGAGATATTAAAATTTGAAAGAAAACCTTCTTTATCTTTTGCAGTAATAAAATCCATAATATCAGGATGATCTACACGCAATATTCCCATATTTGCGCCGCGTCTTTTCCCGCCCTGTTTTATTACATCTGTAGCAGCATCGTATACTTTCATAAATGATATGGGACCTGATGCTACGCCCCCTGTTTTCTGTACAATGTCATTTTTAGGTCTTAGTCTTGAAAACGAAAAACCTGTACCCCCGCCTGACTTGTGTATTATTGCTGTATGTTTTAAAACTTCGAATATGGATTCCATTGAGTCTTCTATTGGCAAAACAAAACAGGCAGATAATTGTTGCAGCGGCAGTCCTGCATTCATAAGTGTGGGAGAATTCGGAAGAAAATTTAAACTAATCATTAAATCATAAAATGTTTCTTTAGCTTCATTATATTTCCCTGTTGTATAATTGTTTTCTGCTTTTGCAATATTGTCTGCGACTCGCTGAAACATTTCTTCAGGAGTTTCTGTTACTGTATCTCCCTCTTTTCTTAAATATCTGGATTCAAGGACTTTTCGGGCTGTTTTGCTTAATTTTAATTTACTCATTTTAAGCACCTCGCTTTTTTGGTGCTATTGATATTAATAGTTTGAAAACAACTGTCAATATATTTTTTATTAAAAAATTAAAGTTCAACTTATCTCGTGTCGAAATTATAAATAGATGATATAAACGATCTTTAAATAGATTTAAATAATTATGATTGTGAGAGAATAAAGGCAAGGATGCCTTTAAAATAAATCTTCAAGGAGGAAGAACTATGATTATCAATCACAATTTATCAGCTATTAACGCTCACAGAGTGTTAAAATTTAACGAGTGGGATGTTAACAAAAACATCGAAAAGCTCTCTTCAGGTTACCGCATTAACCGCGCAGGTGACGATGCTTCCGGTTTGGCTGTGTCTGAAAAAATGAGAAGTCAGATTAGAGGACTTCGTCAGGCAGAAAGAAATGCTGAAGACGGTATCTCTTTTATTCAGACAACTGAAGGTTATCTTCAGGAAAGTCAGGATATTCTTCAAAGAATACGAGAATTGGCTATTCAGTCTTCAAACGGCATTTATACTCCTGAGGACAGAATGCAGATTCAGGTTGAAGTATCATCTTTAATTGAT
>CAYQNP010000173.1:0-2770 GCA_964418785.1 uncultured Spirochaetia bacterium
TTTATGAAGAAGTTTGAAGAAGAGATTGCTGTAAAGATAGAAAAACGGCTTAAAGAACAGCAGGAAAAAATGCAGAAATATTTAATAATAAAAAGTATCCCTGATAAAGCAATTGTGTCTATAAATGATGAACCTCTGGGGTTAACTCCTCTGACACTTGGTATGAAGGTTACTGATGCTAAGTTTAAACTGAAGATAGAAAAAATAGGTTTTGATGTATGGGAAAAATATATAACTTTAAAAGAGAAAAAGACGAATAAAATTTATGTAAAAATAACAAAGAATCTTTTCTTGAATACAATTGCTGCGCATGAAGATGAGATAACAGGTATATCGTTTAGTTTTGATGATAAATATTTAACAACGAGCGGAAAAGATGAAACAGCAAATATATTTGATACAGCTACCTGGGAGAAAATAACTTCATTTAAAAATATTCAGTATAATCCGTATTCTGTTGCATTTTCGCCTGTAAAAGAACTTCTTGTAATAGGCACAGGCGGCGGAATACTCTCTTTTTATGATACTAAAAATTGGTTTAAAATAAATAAATTTAAAGGCCATGATTCACCTGTTTTTTCAATGAGATTCTCTCCTGACAGCAGATATCTTGTTACAGGCGGAGTAGATAACTACATTAAAATCTGGAATCCTGAAGATGGAGATCTGGAACATAAAATCGATAGAGCGCATAAAGATGTTATTAAAGATATTGCTTTTTCTCCTGATAAGAAGTTTTTTGTTACTTCTTCTCTGGACGGTACTGCAAAAGTATGGAGAAATGAGATATGGGCTCTTGTTAAGACAATAAATTTTAAGTCTCCTGTATTATCTGCTTCTTTTAATTTTAACAATCTGCTGGCTGTGGGCGGCTCTATTCACGGAAAAAATAAAATATCCCTTGAAATTTATAACACAATCACCTGGCAGAAAAGTAAAGAATTTTCATTCGGTAAAAAAGAAGTCCGCTTTGTAAGATTTTCTCCAGACGGAAAGTTCCTTGCTGCTGCTGTTGAAAATGATATTTACATATACAAAGTTGAAAATTGGAAACTCATAACTGTATTACGAAAGCATGAAAGCGCTATTAAGGTTTTTCAGTTTTCTTATAACGGGAAATTTATGGTAAGCGGCGACGAGGATGGAAATATTGTTGTATGGGACGCTCTCGGTCTTAATATCCTGGAATAAATTATGTTTATTGATGTTGTAAGAAAAGATGCTGTTAAGATAGATTATACAACACAGGAAAAAAAATTGTACACTATTGAATGGAATAACCTCATAGAAAATAATAAAAATAAAATGATTTCTGAATTTATATTTTTTGATTGTTCTCTTGAATTGAAATATAAAAAAATTAAAAAAGAACCGAAACTTATCTTTCTTGGGGAATATAATGATAAATTCTGGTTTTTTAAAATAATAAAAAAAATTAATAAAAATAAATATGTATTTGAAATCAAAAAACCGGTTTATGACAGTATAAAAAGTATAAAGGTTTTTATAATTGACTGGTATGATGTTGTTAAAGAATTAAAAATTAACGAGTTTGTTATAGAATATGCAGTGAGTAAAAAATGAAATTGCGGAGTAGCATTATGGATAGTAATAAGATAATAATAATAAATAATTTTAAAGAAAGTATAAAGACAAAAGAGGCGGTTATAAATAATATAGTTGATGATATAAGAATCGCGGCGGATGTAATAGTTCAGGCATTAAAGCGAAATAATAAATTGCTTATCTGCGGGAATGGCGGTTCTGCAGCTGATTCTCAACATTTTTCCGCTGAACTTGTAGGGAGATTTAAAAAAGAGAGAAAAGGTCTGCCTGCCATTGCTCTAACTGTTGATACCTCAATTCTTACTGCATGGAGTAATGATTATTCGTTTGATACAGTATTCGCAAGACAGATAGAATCTGTGGGTCTTGAAAATGATGTTTTATTTGCTATAAGCACAAGCGGTAATTCCGGGAATTTAGTGGAAGCATTAAAAAAAGCAAAAGAAATGAATATTATAACTGTATCATTACTCGGAAAAGGCGGTGGTATAATGAAGGATATATCTGACTATAGTATTGTTATTCCTTCTAATGACGGAATGCGGGTACAGGAGTCTCATATTACAGTGATTCATTCACTTTGTGAAATCATTGAAAATGAACTTTTTAAAAAAATATAGACTATTCGGTTGACTTTGTTTTTAATGTGTTTAAATTTATATTGAGTTTAATTACTTTTTGGAGGAAAAAGTGAAAAAATTTTTTATTGTGGGCATTGTTTTGCTCTTATTTGCTGTCGGGTGCGGCACTGAGAAACCGGTATTAAGAAAACCGTTTAATAAGTGTACCGCAAGAGATTTGTTGGAATACGGACGAGCTTTGTTTAATGCGGAATATTATAAGGATGCCATAAAACAGTATAGATATGTTATAGGTAAATTTCCGAACAATAAAGTTGAATGCGCATGGGCACAGTATGAGTTAGCATACACTTATTATTATAAAGGCGAAGATAAAATCGCTCTTAGAGAATTTAAAAAAGTCGTTAAATTATATCCTGATATAAGAGGACCTGTTGTCCTGGCTAATAAAATGATTGAAAAAATTACTATATCTTCAATGAATTAATAAAATGAAAAAAGTATTTTTTCTGTTTTTTTTTATTACTGCATCACTTTTTGCTTCTGCTTTTGATGAGGGAGTAAAATTGTATGAAGGCGGAAAATATAAAGATGCTATTAAAGTTTTATTAAAAGAGATTAAT
>CAYQNP010000174.1:0-4710 GCA_964418785.1 uncultured Spirochaetia bacterium
GGGTCCTGCTTCCCTAAAGATACTATGGCTTTATATTCAACCGGAAAAGAATACGGATATGAATTTAAAATTGTTAAGGCTGCTATAGATGTAAATAAAGAACAAAGAAAAATATATATTAATCTTATAAAAAAACATTACAATGATAATTTAAAAGGAAAGACCTTTGCTGTATGGGGCCTTGCGTTTAAACCTAATACAGATGATATGCGGGAAGCTCCTTCCATTGATATTATAAATTCTTTACTTGAAAGCGGTGCTAATGTAAATGCTTTTGACCCTGTAGCAATGGATGAAGCAAAACACTTTTTCGGTAACAAAATAAATTATTTTTCAAATGCTTATGATGTTGCAAAAGATGCTGATGCTTTACTTATCCTTACAGAATGGAATGAATTTAAACAAATAGATCTTAATAAAGTAAAATCACTACTAAAAGAATCTGTTATTTTCGACGGAAGAAATATATACGATCTTGATTATGTTAAAAAAATAGGTTTTACATATATTTCCATTGGCAGAAAATAAATCATATTTTACTTTGCAGGAATGTGTTTCTCTATAATGTGCTCTATTGCCTGCTTTTGATAGCGTAAATTCGCAAAAGTCTTGGAAAGTACACCTATTACTTTTTTAGGATTGTTTCTTGATACAACCGGAAGCTGTTCATTATCCCGAACTCCAAACTTCTTCAGCGCTTCATACAATGTATCATCCTCAGATATAGTAATGACATTAACCTGTGCTATATCTATAGCCACAATTAAATCTATAAGAACCTCGTAATTATTGTCAAATATAAAATTTCTTATATCCTGCAGGTTAATCATACCTACCAATTCATTTTTTTTATTTAATACAGGAAAAACCGTAAAATTATTTCCTGTTATTTTTCGAACTATATCCTGTATTTTCATATTATCGCGGATGGCAACAAATTTTTTTAACATTATATCAGAAACCTTAATATTTTTTAATATTTTTGATTCTTTTCCCTTAGCTATAAAAATTCCTTTCCTTGCTAATTTCATAGTATAAATAGAATGCCGAATAAGTCTGAAAATAATCCCGGAACTTATTAAAGAAGTTATTAATACAGGGAGTATAAGCATATGGTTATCTGTAATTTCATAAATAAGGATAGTTGAAGTAAGCGGTGCGCGAATAATTCCACCTATAAAAGCGATCATACCTATAACAACAAAAACAGCTTTATTTGAATATATATGTAAATGTAGATGCGGAATTAAAAGTACAAATGCAGCTCCAAGCATTGCGCCCATATACATACCCGGGGAAAAAATTCCTCCGGAACCGCCGGAACCTAAACTTATGGAAGTAGCCAGAAATTTCATTATAAACAACAGCAGAAAAAATGAAAGAGAATATTTAAGCAAAACAGCAGAATAAATTGTACCAAGTCCTAATCCAAGAATGTAAGGAAATTCTATCGCCATTAATCCGAGAAGAGCACCACCTATAGCAGGTTTTATATAATCCGGGATATTAAGGCCTTTAAAAAAATCTACTGTTTTGTAAAAAAATTTTATAAACCCTATCCCTGCAACTCCAATTATTATTCCCAGTATTATAAACAAAGGCAAATCATTATACGATACATAGAGATTATCTATATGTGTTAAAAACACGGGTTTTCCCAGAATTGCTTTTACAATTATAGAAGTAGTTACAGTAGAAAAAACAACAGGGGAGAAAGTTTCTATTGTAATATCACCAAGGATAATTTCCAGAGAAAACAGAATACCTGCCATAGGTGCATTAAAAGTACCGGCAATGCCGGATGCTGCGCCGCAGGCAATTAAAACTTTTACTCTACGGCCGGAAAGTTTAAAAAGTTTTCCGAAGAATGAACCGATTGCTGCTCCTATCTGGACAATCGGTCCTACTCTGCCGGCAGAACCTCCGGAACCTATAAATAAACCTGCTGTTATGACTTTCATCCATATAACCCGCGGCCGTATAATTCCTCCTTTTAATGCCACTGCTTCTATTACTTCCGGTACCCCTATTCCTTCTACCTCTTTTGCATATCTGTAAATAAGAAATCCTGTAATTAAACCTCCAGCCATAGGTACTATTAATGTAATACTATTTTCCAGTAATGAAGCATTTAATAAAGAAAACTTTAAATCTTTCCAGAATAATGTATAGAAAAAGTTGATTAAAAACCGGAAAAGCGAAGCGCCAAAGCCGGAAGTTATACCAATGATTACAGCTATCATAATTAAAAATAATGATTCTGTAAGTCCAGACCTCTGCAACAATGAAACAACATATATTCTAATAAGCCTTTTTAATCTGTATATCTGTAAATAATTTTTCATAACAAAAAAATACTAAATTTAATTTTATTATCAAGTTAAATATAATCTGCCCACTTTAATAATTTATCTTAGTTAGCTGCTCATTGACAACTATTTTAAATTTTGTTATTGACTTATTAAATATATGCTATATAATATAGATGCTATGCAGGAAACCATATTAGAATTTTTTAAACAATTTCATTTTTCTAAAGAGGTTATAACCTTATTAATAAGCACTTTACCTATTTTTGAACTAAGAGGAGCAATCCCAATTGCAGTTTTACAATTTAATATGCCTATTGCAAAAGCATATATTCTTTCAGTCATAGGGAATCTACTGCCTATTCTGCCTATATTATACTTTTTGGAACCAATAAGGAAATTATTGTCGAAAATAAAATTTATGGATAAATTCTTTACCTGGTTATACGACAGAACTTATAAAAAAAGTAAAAATGTAATGAAATACGGAGCAATCGGGCTTACATTATTTGTGGCAATTCCATTACCAGTTACAGGCGCATGGACAGGAGCGGTGGCTGCTCTATTATTTGAAGTACCGCCTAAATACGCTTTTCCGTCTATTATATTAGGCGTTTTAACTGCAGGGGTTATTGTTTCTCTTATTACTCTCGGTTTCGTTTAAAACTATGTTTATTAATTTTATTAAAACTAATTATAAATTCATATTACTTTTACTTATTATTTTATTCATAATTCTGTTCTGGAAAATATTTCTAATTTTAATGTTCTCTGCAATTTTCGCATTTCTAATTAATCCATTAGTAGAATTTATAACAAAAAAATTTAAAATTCCGCACTCTGTATCAGTTTCCCTCGTGCTTATAATAGGATTATTTTTATTCGGTTTTATACTCGCCAGCTTTATTCCCTTTTTAATTCGGCAATTCTCTTCTTTAAACCAATCATTACCACATTATTTTAATAATTTTTACAGCGCAATTAATTTAATCAAAATAAAGATAAATGCATATAATATAAACAATATAGAAATCGTTAAAATACTTATATCAAAAACTGAATTAATTATAAAAACTGTAAGCAATACTATTCTGTCTTTTACAATGAGTCTGTTTACCAGTATACCTTATTTCATACTTATAATTATTTTTCTTTTTTATTTTCTGAAAGACAAAGAAACAATTATAAATTATGTATTAAAATTATTTAAAGACAAAGAAAAAAACATACAATTACTTTCAAATATAAACAGAGCAATATCAAAATATGTAGGCGCGCAATTACTCGACTGTTTAATTGTAGGGATACTTGCTTCTATTGGTCTCATTATACTTAAAATAGATTATCCTATCGTACTCGGCAGCATTACTGCTTTTTTGACTATAATTCCGTATATCGGACCACTCATAGCATCAATTCCTCCATTAGTTCTTGCATATATTAAATTCCACTCTATTAATCAAGTATTAATCACAGGTATATTATATTTTGTAATATTAATGATAAACGGCTATGTTATTCAGCCGAAATTAATAGGTGATAGTACAAAATTACATCCAATGGTAATTTTAATTCTGTTATTAATGGGCGGGCAAATGTTCGGAGGAATTGGCATGATTTTATCAGTACCTGCAGCTATTATACTGAAAGAGATTTATCGAAGCATTATTTAAGTAAATTTCTTGACATTACCATCTATTATATTAATCTATAAATATTATTTAAAGAGGTTTACAAGAAATGAAAATTGGATTTATCTCTGTTATTGCAATTACAATGCCGATTTCTTTATATGCAGAGATGATAAATATATCTCCTGCAATAAATTTATTTAAATTAGGCGGGCTCTGGATGTGGTTTTTGCTTGCTTTATCTGTTCTTTCTTTCAGTTTAATACTTGAAAAAATATATTACTTCCGAAAAACTAAAATCTCAAATCCTGCTGTACTAAAAAATATTTCCTCGCACATACAAGATATAGATAAACTTAAAAAATTTTTATTACTGCAAAAAAGTTTATCAGCAGAAATTATTAAAAAAAGTCTCTCAGTTAAAACGCAAAAAGAATTCTTATCAAAAGTAGAAAGAGAGACTTCTATTGCTGTCAGCAAACTCGGGAAAGGGATAAATCTGATTGGGACCATAGGCAGCGTTGCACCGCTCGTAGGATTTCTCGGTACAGTATCAGGCATGATCACTGCTTTTGGAAATATTGCTAATGCAGACGAAGTATCAGCAAAATTAGTAGCCGGCGGAATTTATACCGCTCTTATAACTACTGCAGCAGGTCTCATTATAGCAATCCCTTCAATAATGGCACATAATTATTTTGTTTATAAGATAGAAAATTTTACAACAGAAATAGAACAACTGACAAATATCATATTAGACGCAAATATTT
>CAYQNP010000175.1:0-25677 GCA_964418785.1 uncultured Spirochaetia bacterium
TACAGGACTAGTAGAGGAGATATTTGGAAGTATAGGGAATATATTACAGGCATATGTAACGAGAGAAGAGATAGAGGGACCTGTTAAGAACACACGATATGGTAAAGTATTAGGAGATGATAGATTTGTAGAGTATGCAAAGAAGAGATTTGAGAGGCGTGAGATGGATAAGAGCAGCAAAAGGGAGAGGATACAGGATATTGCATTTAAGAGGGAAGAAGAAGTAATAGATGAGTTTGAAGAGGAAGAAGGGATAAAGGTAGAAGAAATAGATGTACACAGTATAAGAGGGAAAAGATTAAGGATAAAACTACTAATCAGGTTGCGGGAAGAGAGCGGACTTAGATATAGTGAGATAAACAAGATGAGATTATACAGGAGTTTAAAATTATATTCGTTGAGTGTATTATTTAACCGGCACAGGAAGCACAGCCTAAAGTATCAGGAATAAATTTTCAGACGAATAAAATAAATTATAGAATTGCTGCTGTATGGGGGAATAAACATTTGTATTGAGGAAGTTCAGGATTATTATAGACAAAGATAGATATAGATATAATGAGGGATAAAATATTATTCTTGCCTGGGTATTGATATAAAAGATGTATTAAGTGTATATAAGTGTATAAAAGAGGGGCAAAGTAGAGGAATTAAACATAGAGAGATGATATTAATTAATGAGAGACTGCTTTGGTGGAGATAAAACAGGAGCTAAGAGTATATAAAGTATTGCACCGTCCCCGGCATATGGGCATGTATGGATATGAAGGGTGTTATAAAGTATATAGAGTTGTGCACCGTCCCTGTTTTTCCCGCTTTTTTAAGTTGACAATAGAAAATTATTTCATATATTAATCACACAAATTATGTAATAATTTAGAGGTGTTTTAGTATGAGTTTAAAAATATGTGTTATGGGAGCTGCAGGGAGAATGGGGAAAGAGATAATTAAGGCTATATCAAATTTTGAAAACATAGAACTGGCAGGTGCAATAGAAAAAGAGAATACACCTTTTATAGGTACTGACAGCGGTGAGATTACAGGTATTGGCAAAAATAATATACCTATTACTTCTTCATTAGAAGATATCATTGATAATATAGATATAGTAATAGACTTTACAGCTGCAGACGCAACAATGAAAAATTTAGATATATGTGAAATGCATAATAAAGGAATAGTAATAGGTACAACCGGTATAGATGACACAGGAAAAGATAAAATTAAAGATAAATCTCAGACAATTCCGATAGTATTCTCGCCTAATATGAGTATAGGTGTAAATTTATTGTTTAAACTTGTAGAAATTACAGCAGGAATATTAAAAGACGGATATGATGTAGAAATCATTGAAGCACATCACAGATATAAGAAGGATGCTCCGTCCGGAACAGCAAAAAAACTTGAAGAAATTGTTGTAAATGCTTTAAACATAGAAGATGTAAAATACGGCAGAGAAGGTCTTATAGGTGAGCGCAAAAATAAAGAGATAGGAGTATTTGCAGTAAGAGCAGGAGACATAGTAGGAGAGCATACAGTTATGTTCGGCGGTATAGGCGAAAGAATAGAACTTACGCATAAAGCTCATTCGAGAGCAACATTTGCAAACGGAGCTGTTAAAGCAGCTCTCTTTCTTAAAGATAAAAAAAACGGACTTTATTCAATGTTTGATGTTCTTGGTATTAATTAAATAAAAAGAGGAATTTTTATATGTATGCAGGACGATTTAAGGAAGGGAACAGAATTTTTTACGGAAAACTTGATAAAGAATCTGTTATTGAACTTTCAGGCGATATATTCTCAAAATTTTCAGTTTCCGACAATAAAATACCGTTGAACAAACTTACAATACTTCCTCCTTCCGAACCATCTAAACTGATTTTAGTTGGATTAAATTACAGAGATCATGCAGAGGAAATGAACTTCGATATTCCCGAATCTCCGGTTATATTTATGAAACCCAATACAGCAGTAATAGCACATAATGAAAATATAATACATCCGAAAGCATCTGAAAGAATGGATTATGAAGCCGAACTTGCATTTATTATAAGTAAAGAAGCATATAAAGTAAAAAAAGAGAAGGCATCTGATTATATTTTAGGATATACCTGTTTAAACGATGTTACAGCAAGGGACTTACAGAAGAAAGACGGACAATGGATAAGAGCAAAATCATTCAATACATTTGCACCTTTTGGACCGTATATTTATATTCCCGAAGATTCAGAAAATTTTAATCCGAACAATCTTGAGATTCAGGCAATACTAAACGGTGAAATAAAACAACATTCAAACACTAAAAATTTTATCTTTAATATTGAATATTTATTAGAATTCATATCCGGCATAATGACACTTTATCCGGGAGATGTAATTTCAACAGGCACACCGTCCGGCATAGGTCCAATGAAACCCGGTGATACTATAGAAATAAAAATTGAAAAAATCGGCAGTTTAAAAAACAAAGTAATTATGGAGGAATAATAAATGAAAATAGAATATTCAGAAAAAATAAAACAACTACCGCCTTATTTATTTGCAGAAATAGACAGATTAAAGGAAGAGGCAAAAGCCAGAGGTCTTGATATAATAAGTCTTGGCATCGGTGATCCGGACCTTGCAACTCCTGATGTGGTAATAGAGACTCTTAATAAAACTGCAAAAGACATTGATAATCATCATTATCCGTCCTATTCAGGACTTCTCAGTTTCAGGCAGAAGATAGCAGACTGGTTTAAAAGCAGATATGGAGTAGAATTTAACCCGGAAACCGAGATTTTGTCTGTAATAGGCTCAAAAGAGGCAATAGGTCATTTACCGTTTGCCTTTATTAATAGAGATGATATTGTTTTAATACCTGACCCGGCATATCCGGTTTATCGCTCTGCAACTCTATTTGCAGAAGGTATTCCGTATTTTATGCCGTTAAAAAAAGAGAATAACTTTTTTCCTGATCTTGATGCAATACCTTCTGATGTAAGAAATAGAGCCAAAATAATGTTTTTAAACTATCCCAACAACCCCACAGCTGCGGTTGCAACTGAAGACTTTTTTAAAGAAGTAATAAAATTTGCAGAAAAATATAATATAATAATTGCACACGATGCAGCATATAATGAATTATATTTTGACGATAAAAAACCTATATCTTTTTTTGAAGTAGAAGGAGCAAGGGAAGTAGGCATAGAATTTCATTCATTTTCAAAGACTTTTAATATGACAGGATGGAGAGTAGGTTTTGCAGTAGGAAATAAAGATATAATAGCAGGTCTGGGTAAAATTAAAAGCAATCTTGACTCAGGTATTTTTCAGGCTATACAGTATGCTGCAATGTCAGCTCTGGATAATTATGAAGAATTAAACAGAAAGAATCGGGAAATATTTCAGCACAGACGGGATATTGTTGCAGAAAATCTTGATGAACTCGGCTGGAGTTACAGACTTCCTCAGGCTACATTCTATATGTGGATTGATGTATTACCAGGTTATGATTCAAAAAAAATGGCAATGAAAATGCTTGAAGAACAGGGAATCGTTGTTACTCCCGGAGTGGGCTTCGGTGAAGCCGGTGAAGGCTTTATAAGAATGGCTCTAACTGTAAATGATGATAAAATTAAAGAAGTCTTTAACCGTATTAAGAAAATAGAATGGTAGAACACCATATCGCTTTTTTATCACTGGGTTCGAATATAGAGAATAAACTGAATAATCTGAAAAAGGCTTTATCTTTACTTGCTGAAAACAAAATTAACATAGAAAAAATTTCATCTGTTTATGAAACCGAGCCTGTGGGCTATAAGGAACAGAACAATTTTTATAATATAGTAGTCAAAATTATAACTTCATATCCTCCTGAAAAATTATTACATATAATAAATAATATAGAATCACAAATGGGACGAAAGCGCGAGATTCATTGGGGGCCGAGAAATATTGATATAGATATAATTTTTTTTGATAATAAAATCATAAATTTAAAAAATTTAATAATACCGCATAAAGAAATGCATAACAGAAAATTTGTATTAATACCGCTTATTGAAATAGAACCTGATTTTATACATCCTGTTTTTAATGCAACTGTATCCGAACTGCTGGAAAAAACTTCAGATACCGGTAAGGTATTAAAAACAGATATAAAAATTAAATAAAAAAAAATTTGACAAATGAAATTAAAAGAGTTAGATTTATAGTAGAAAAGGTTGTTTAAGAACGAATGAGATAATGAACAACATAGGGGGATTCTTCCTGTTTAATTCATTTTCAAATTTAATCTTAATACAATCTTAAAATATTATAGTAAGGAGATGTTTTGTATGGAGTCTAAATTATATGTAGGCAACATTAGTTGGGATGCAACTGAAGATTCACTCAGTGAACTTTTTTCTCAATACGGAGAAGTAATCTCAACAAAAATCATTACAGACAACTTCAGCGGGAAATCCAAAGGATTCGGATTTATTGAAATGGGTTCTCAAGAAGAAGCTGAGAAAGCTATTGAAGGCCTTAATGAGACCGAATTTATGGGAAGACCGCTAAAAGTTAGTGTTGCCAAGCCACGAAGAGACAATCGTGACAGAAATTCCAGAAATCGTTATAGTCAACGATATTAAAAAGGAAATATTTATTTGGGCGGAGATTAAAATTCTTTTCTCCGCCTTAATATATAACTTCATTTTCTAAAAATTTATATCTATACCGCTGTATATAGAATAATTAATCGTAGAATCAGTTACTTTAACTAATTGAGAAGTTGTAAAACTGCTATTTTTTGAATATGTTGTAGACACAACTTCCTGTGTTGTTGTAACATTATATATATTTAATGTTAATCCGAGATTAATATCTAACAACGAATTAATCTTTACTGTAAAATCCGGATTTATAGTATGAGAAGATGTTGAATCCGAGATTTTTATATAATCATAATAAACGGCAAAATTTATATACTCACTGTTTTTATAATAATTTAAAGATAAATCAATATTATTATCAGACTCTTTATTTAGAATATAAGTAATCTGAATTTCGATTGAAGAATTGTTTTTTAATAAAAATAATATACCTGCAAGATAATTTACACTGTCGAATGTTTGAAATGAATTTGTAACTATATCATTAAGATATTCTTCTTTAGACTTTTTTATTTCACCTTCTAAAATAAATGTATTTTTATTTAATTCGCCGTAAACAGAATACATAGAATATTTATATCTGTAATCACCTGTACCATAGGAACCGTATATACTTAAATCGAAATTATCAGCAGGAGTCAGAGTCAAATAACCTGAGATAAAACTGTTTTTTATATTAAAAACATAATCAGAGTTTGTATTTTCTACGGGAAAAGATGAAATCTTATAATTCAAATCTAAGGATAAGAAGTCAGCCGGCACCATACTTACACCGGCGCTAATAAAATAAGAGTATTCCCAATTATAAAACTGTTGCTGAATCTCTCCGCCGGAACTTAAAGAATAATATAAAAGTCTTCCATAATTTTCGTATTCACTAATATCATCTTCTGTTATTCTTATATTTAATATTTCTTTTGCTGTTTTTAATACAGCAGTTTCATCAACATTATATAAATCTATTATTGCTGCTGTACTCTTCTTTTTTATCTTTAATAAAAAAGCATCAAAATCATCATCAATATACATAAATACTGAAGACAACACGAGTATATCAGAATAAGAAAAACCAATTGCTTCAAGCTTTTTTATCTGGACTGGAGTAAAAGTTCCATAAACAAAAATTTTAGTAAATATCTCTTTCTGATTATAATTTTCTTTAACTTTATAAGAAAAAGATGAAATAGATTCTGCCTGTAAATAATATATATTAATAAGACAAAGAAGAAAAACCAGCAATGCTTTTTTTAATAAATTCATTACAATACCTCCTAATCACAATTTATCATTCTAATTAAAAAAACAAAAAAAGCAAGCAAAAAAATAAACCTTCGGATAGTGTATGGGAGCACCTATCCGAAGGCAATAGTTATGAAGTTATGATTATTGATATTGTATTGAATTTATTTTTTTGCTTTGCTTCTTTTTCGAATTCTTTCTTTGCTCTGCTTGTTTAATTGTTTCTCAGCTTTTTTTCGATTCTTTTTTTGTTTTTTTAATTTAGCATCCTTTTTCTTATTCTTTTTTAATTTTTTTTGATTTTTGATTCTTTTCTGTTCTTTTTTCTTATTTTTCTTTTTCAACTTTTTTTCTTTTGCTTCTCCCAGTTTTGCTTTTTTCTGATTTTTAATCTGTTTTTCATCACCGCTGTTTGCAATCTTATCCTGAAAAGCAGCTCCGTTACCGTCGCGTTTTTCAATAGCAGCGTTCCCGCCTTTTGCCGCAGATACTCCTGCTGCTGCAAATGATATAAACAACACTGCAGCCAATAATAAATTAAATATTTTGTGTGTCATATTAACACCTCCTTTATTTATTTTCACCTATATAGACACACTTACGCCATATTTAGACTACAAAAATTTTCTTGTTATTTGTTTTTTAATTATTATAATTATGTAGACTTTTTTAATAATATAAGTGTCTATTAATATGGAAGAAATAACAGAATTAGTTGAAAAAGCAAAATCAGGAGACCGGATTGCTTTTAATAAAATAATAGAAAGGTATCAGAAAATGGTAACTAAAACAGCATTCGGATTTACTCATAACTACTTTGATGCTGATGATATTGCCCAGGAAACTTTTATTAAAGCCTTTTTTAAATTATCAACTTTAAAAAATAATGACCACATAAATTACTGGCTCTATTCTATAACAATTAATGTTGCTAAAAATTATATTAAAAGAAAACGAAAAAATGATTTAAGTTTTAACGATGATATTAAAGGCTCTTATTTAAACTCAAAAACACCCGAACAAAATTATATTGAAACAGAATTGAGAAACAGTATAAATAGAGCCATAGATAAATTGCCGCTTAAACAAAAAAGTGTAATAATTCTAAAAAAAGAACAGGATTTGACTTTTAATGAAATAGCAAAAATTTTAAAAATAAGTGAAAGTGCTGTTAAGACTCATTATTCAAGAGGTGTTGACAAAATAAAAAAATTTTTGAAAAAAGAGGGTTTATATGAAAAATTGTAAAACAATTAAAAAGTTAATTCCTCTGTACCTAATAAATGAAACTTCTCCAAATACAAAAAAATTAATTGAAAATCATTTAAAAGAATGCAAATCATGCAGAAAGGAATTAGAATTTAGTCAAAAGGTTTTATTGAGTAAAGAAAATTTTAATCCTGATAATATTAATTTTATAGAACAGAAAGTATCTATAAATGAAAAAATAGACAAACAACTGAAGAAAAGTTTTAATTTTGCATTCAAACTAAAATTTGCAGCTATTGCATCTTCGATTATAATAATAATTTTAACAATATCATTACTGCATACTCCCAGAAAACAGAATATTGAGATTGCCTCTTCTGTAATATCATCAATAGATTTATACGAAAATCTGGATTTATATGAAAACCTTGATTTTTTTGAAAATAACGAAATTTAAACAGGAGTATATATGAAAAAAATATTTTTATTTTATGTAAGTATAATTTTGATTTTATCAATGTCGAAAACACCGGAGAAACCGAACAGCAGCAAGTTAATAAAAGAATACAATATTAATAAAAACGATATAAAATTTATTGAAGAAAATATAGAACTGATTTCCGATTTAAATCTGTATGAGAATCTTGAAATTTTCACAAATACATCTAAAGGAGAGAAAAAATGAAAAGATTAGCAGTAATTTTATTTTTATCATTATTTTCATTAAACATATATGCAGGACAAACATGGGATAATATTCCGGAAAAAGAAAAATTAAAACTTTTAAATAATTATATTAAATGGAGAAATATGTCTGAAACAGAAAAAGAAAAAATTATAAAAAATTACAAAAGATTTAAAAGTCTCCCGAAAGATAAACAATTAAGGATAAAAAACAATTACCGAAGGTTCAAGTCATTATCCAAAGCAAAAAAAGATTTAATCTTAAAACGATACAAAAAATGGAAGAAATTATCGAAACGGGAGCAGAGAGAGCTGTTAAAGAAATACAGAAACAGAAAGAAGAAAAATTCGCATCTTAAACATTAGTTTTTAATTTGCCGATTAAGACATTATCTTTAAATTCGGTTACAATTATTCTTTTATTTTTTTTTAAATACGGCTGAGCAGAATTTCTGTCTACAAGAACAGTTATGTAATTATCAGTCAAAGAAGTAACAAGATTATCCCTGGCAGGCTTGCCTTCTATAATTGCATCAAACTCTTTATTAATTAAAGTTTTAAAAAACTGATATTTTGATTCGTCTCTATATTTAATTAAAGTCTCCGAGCGTTTATTCTTTGTTATTTCATCCACTTCATCCGGCAATAATGCTGCTTCTGTATTTTCTCTTTTTGAATACTTAAATACATGCAGATAAAAAATATTATTCTCCTTCAGCAAATTAAAAGTATCATTAAAATCAGAATCAGTCTCACCCGGGAATCCTACAATTACATCTGCGCCAATAACAACATCAGCAGAAATACTTTTTAATCGATTTATTTTGTCAATATATTTCTCCCGTGTATAAGGTCTTTTCATAAGTTGTAATATTCTATTAGACCCGGACTGCAGAGGTATATGAAAATATTTACAAATTCTTGTATCTGACATTACTTCAAATAATTCTTCTGTAATATCGGTGGGCTCAATTGAGGACAACCTTATTCTTATATTTGATGTTTCAGACAAAACCTTTTTCAAGAGTCCGGCAAGTCTAACTCCTTTCCAATTATAATCCCCAATATTAACTCCGGTAAATACAACTTCTTCAAATCCTTTATTACTTAGATGTTTAACTGTTTCAACAATCTCATTAATATTATTACTTCTGCTTCTTCCTCGTGCTATTCTTACTTTACAGTAAGTACAAAGATGATTACAACCGTCCTGTATCTTTATTGCCGGTCTGCTCCTGTCAACATTGTAATTTAATATTTTCCCCGGTATATTAGAAATAACACCTCTGTTATATAATAAATCCACAATCTTTTCTTTTTTACTGTTGTCAACAATTAAATCAATTCCGGAAATTTTATTAAGTTCTTCCCGCTCGGTTTGAGCAAAGCATCCTGTTACAACTACAAATGCATTCGGATTGTTTCTTATAATTTTTCTAATCTCTTTTCTGGATTTTCTGTCAGCAACATGAGTAACAGTGCAGGTATTTATAATACAGATGTCTGCATTGGCATCCACCCGCGTAAGTCCTATATTTTTAAGTTCAGAACTTAAAACATCTATTTCATACTGATTAAGCCGACAGCCCAGTGCCCGTGCAAAGAAAGAATTCATTTTTTTCGTTTAATCCGTTTCTTTTTTCTTAAAATTCTTTTTACTTTTTTTAACTGTTTCTTAGCAGAATCAAAATCTTTATTTAATTTTAAACATCTTTCATAACTTTTTTTAGCTTTTTCATATTCACCGAGTTTTTCATACGAAAGCCCGAGATTATAATAAAAGAAAAATACATTACTGTCCAGTGCTATAGCAGTTAAAAACGCAGTATTTGCTTTATTATACTTTTTGGTTTTTAAATAAATTAATCCAAGCATATTGTAATTATAAGCATTTTCAAAATTGAGTTCAATTGCCTTTTTCATTGCTTTTTCTGCTTTCTCATAATCTTTCATATTATAGTATCCCTGTCCCAGTATACTGAAAAGTCTCGGATTATCCGACTCATACTGCAGGGCATATATACATAATTTAATGGAAAGTTTATACATTCCACCTGTTAAATACACATCTGCTAATTCTACATATATATTTATATTATTCGGCTGCAGTTCAATTGCTCTTTTTAAAGCAAGCACTGCGTTATCCGTATCCCCTAATATTTTAGATACTATTCCAAGATAATAAAACGCAGTAAAGTTTTTTGAATCATTTTTTATTATCTCAAGGAAAGCTTCTTTTGCTTTGTTATACTCATTCTGTTTATAATATTTTATAGCCTCTTTTAATGTAACGCCGGATAAATTAACTGCTGCTATTAAAAAAAATATCACTATTATTTTTTTCATTAATCAACCCCTGATTAAACTTAAAAATTCCTCTTCACTTATTATTTTTATGTTAAGCGATTTTGCTTTATTATATTTACTTCCGGGATTTTCTCCAACAAGTACAAAATCCGTATTTTTGCTAACAGAACTTATAACTCTGCCTCCATTCTCTTCTATTTCTTTCTTTATCTGCTCTCTTGTAAAATTTTTCAGAGTTCCGGTTACAACTATTTTCAATCCTTTTAATTTATCGGATTTTTTTGCAGAATATAAAATGGAAACACCTGCTTGCAGAAGTTTTTTAATAACTTTTATATTTTCCTTCCGGTGAAAAAAATTATATATACTATAGGCAGCTTTGGGACCTATTTCGTAAATAGATTCAAGTTTATTATAATCAGCATTCATTAAATCTTCAAGAGAATTAAAATTATCAGCCAGAACTTTAGCAGTATGTTCTCCCACAAATCTTATACCGAGAGCATATAAAAAATTATGAAACTCAACTTTTTTTCGCGACTGAACAGCATTAATCATATTATTGGCAAGTTTTTCACCCATCCCTTTAAATTGAAGCAGATCTTCCTGTTTTAAATAATAAAAGTCAGCTATATCTTTTAAGATACCTGCTTCATAAAATTTTTTAATCCACTCATCACCGATACCTTCTATATCCATTGCATTTCTGGAAGTAAAGTGAATCAATCGTTCAACCGCCTGTGCAGGGCAACTTACATTCGTACAGCGGGGAATAATTTCATTTGGCGGTTTTTCAACCTCTGCTCCGCAGACAGGACATTTATCAGGAAAATTAAATTTAACAGCATCAAGCGGTCTTTTATCTATTATTACTTTTATGATTTTCGGAATTACATCACCTGCCCGGTGCAGAACAACTGTATCTTTTATTCTAATATCAAGTCTCTCTATTTCATCCGGATTATGCAAAGTAACTCGTGATACAGTAACCCCGCTTATTTTTACAGGCTTTAAAACAGCAACAGGCGTCAATGCCCCTGTTCTGCCAACCTGTACTATTATATTTTCAACTACAGTTTCAGCTTCTATTGGTTTAAATTTCCATGCAACAGCCCATCTTGGTGAATGCGATAATTCTCCTAAAACAGCCTGCTGCTCAAAAGAATTAACCTTAATAACAATTCCGTCTATCTCATATTCCAATAAATCTCTATTTTCTTCCCAATAAGAATGAAATTTTATAATCTCTGATATATTATCCGTAACAAGAATGTTTTTATTAACATTAAATCCCCATTTTTTTAAATAAGAATATACTTCGGACAATTTTTTTATATTATATTTATCTCCGATATTTTCTCCAATTCCGTAAACAAACATTCGCAGATTTCTTTCAGCTGTTATTTTAGGATTAAGTTGACGAACAGAACCTGCAGCTGCATTTCTCGGATTTGCAAAGGTCTTTTTACCTTCTTCTTCGTAACGCTTATTTAATTCTATAAAATCTTTTTTAAACATTATTACTTCGCCCCGAACAGTTAATCGCTGCGGAAAATCTTTGCCGAGTAATTTTAAAGGCACTGTTTTTATTGTTTTTATGTTTGCTGTAATGTTTTCTCCTATAATCCCGTTCCCGCGTGTAGAACCTTCAATTAAAATACCGTTTTCATAAACCAATTCCACTGCCAGACCGTCGTATTTATGTTCTATAATATACTCTACTTTTTCACTGCCGAGGCCTCTTACTATCCTGGAATGAAACTCTATAAACTCATTCTTATTCATTACATTATCAAGAGACAACATTGGAATTTTGTGTGTTACCTGTTCAAATTCTTTAGAAGGTTCAGCTCCAACTCGCTGAGTAGGCGAATCAGGGGTTTTTAATTCGGGATATTTTTCCTCTAATGTTTTAAGTTCTTTAAATAATTTGTCGTATTCATAATCTTCTATTTCAGGATCATCAAGAACATAGTACCTATAACTGTGATAATTTAAAATTTCCTTTAGTTCATCAGCTCTTTTTTTTATATCTGCCGGGACCATACTTATTTTAATCCTCCGTCCCCATTGCCTGTATCTCTTTAAATATTTTTCTTAATCTTTTCATATAATTTCCATATTGCTCAAAATCACCTTTCTTTAAATATGACTCTGCTGTAAAAAACAGGTTAGACGCATCTTTTATCTTTTTTAAAATTTTAGAATCTATACTCTTTTTTTCTTTATCTGTATATATTTTATCCTCTGAAACATTATCACTGTTTCCCATTATTGCACCGGTAAGAGCATCTTCAAGAGTTTCTGCTATAGAAATATTATTATTATATGCAACAATAATTCTTTTTAATTCCGGGAGTTCCTGTTTCTCTGCCTGAAGAAACAGCGGTTCAACATATATTAAAGAATCACCGATTGGTATAACCAGAAGATTTCCCCTGATAACTTTAGAACCTTTTTGCCCCCATAAAGATATCAATTTCGATATTTCCGAATTTTGATCAATTCGAGCCTCTATCTGCATTGGTCCGTAAACAAGATATCGTTTTGGAAATTTATAAACAATAAGTTCTCCGTAATTCGGTTCATCACATCTGCCTATTAATAAAGATATCATATTATTTTTCTTTGCAGGTGTAAACGGAATCATATTTATAAATTCAGAACGGCTCTCACCTTTTAATTTGTTTACAATATAATAATTATTCATTGTAATTTCTTCAGTATCATATATTTCCTGCGGGAAATCCCAATAATCTTCTTTATTATAAAAAACATCCGGTTTGGTCATATGATAAGTCTTATACATATCAGCCTGTATTAAAAACATATCTGACGGATAACGAAAATGAGCCTTAAATTCTTTATCGAGTTTACTGTAATCAGAAAATAATGAAGGATAAATTTTTTTATAAATACCTGCAATAGGTTCATTTTCATCTACAATATAAAATTTCATATTTCCATTATAGGCATCTATTATAATTTTTATAGAATTTCTTATATAATTAAGGCCATTAAAATATTTTTCAGAATACGGAAATTTATCAGTATATGTATAAGCGTCAACAATCCAGTAAATTTTTCCTTTTATTAAAACAGCATAGGGGTCATTGTCAATAGCAAGAAACGGAGCAACTTTTTTTACTGCTTCTATTATATTTCGATGAATCATTACTCTTGTATTTTTCTGTATTAAATCGGAAAACAGGATTTTAATATTCGGGAGATAATATGCAAAAAGCAATTTTTTTAAATAAGAATCAAATTTTATTCCTCCAGTGCCTTTATAATAAGAGTATACATTACCGTCTCCGGAAGGATAATCAAACTCTGCTGTTCTTGAATTTACAATAACATAATCACTTACAGTTTCTCCGTAATAGATTTCAGGTCTTTTTATTTCCAGACCTGAGATAGATATAGGCGGGATATCTTTAATAAAAAATTCCGGCATACCTTCAGTATTCTTTTTATTTACAGGTATCATTACCATTCCGTAACCGTGAGTATATTTTAAATATCTGTTTATCCAATTTCTTGCAGCACGCGGAAGATTGCTGTGAGATATTTCTCTTACTGAAAGCATAACCTGCTGCAGTCGATTATATATTCTATATCTGTCAATATCTACATCTGAAAAAATATAATAAGGTCTGATTTCCTGAAGTTGTTTAAAAGTATTTTTTAAAGGCCTCCAATCCCATAGCCTGATATTATTTATTATTTCTCTATTTTTTTCTATCTCTTTTATTGTAAGATTATTTTTTATATCAAACTCTTTTTCTATTACACTATTTAATTTATATCCGAGCCGTGTATATTTAATTGTATTTTTTATATATGGAGCTTCTTTCTCTATTTCATTAGGTGTTACAACAAATTGCTGTAAAAAGAACGGATAAACCCCGATTAAAGCAAGCATTAAAATAAGAATCACAGATATTGCTATTAAAGGCAGATTAAACTTATTATTAAAAATCCAGTAAATAAAAAGAGAGCCTGTTGCTGCTATTGAAATAAAAAGAATTCTATAAGCAAGCAGATAAGCATGTATGTCTGTATAAGACGGGCCTTTAACAATAGAGTGCTGATTAAATAATAATCCGTATTGCTTTAATATATAATGATAGCTTAAATTCAGGAATAACAGAAAGAGCAGAAAACCGAGATGCGCGCGGATTCGTTTTGGAATATAAATCTTTCTGATAGAAAAAACAATTTCTCCGGTTGCAAAATAAAACATAAATGCCCACATAAAAAGAAACAACAGAAACCAAAAACTCCATGCTTTTATAAGATATAAAAAATTTAATTTAAAAACATAAAATCCTATATCATTATGAAAAATAGGATCTTTTATATTAAAATTAACTGCATTAACATATTTAAGTATTTTATCCCACCACCCAATAGTTACTATCCCGAATATAAAAGCAATAAAAACAAGAATAAAACCTGAAAAAATTTTTATATTTTTTATATCAACATTAACACCTGAAAAAATCTTCTTCAATTTTTCCTGTTTAACTCCCAGATTACGCCTTGTAATAAAATTATTTAAGTGTATTAAAAAAAACGAAATAGAAAAAAACACAAAAAAGGTTTTTATTTTTACTTTAATAACTTTTAAAAATATACTTTTAAACCCTTGAGAATCAAACCAGTATAAATCAACCATAAAATCACTTAAAAGTTTTATAATTGTCGGCAGTATAATAATTGTAATAATAATATAAAAATAAAACAGAAAAATATTTTTTTTCTTCATCATAAATTCGCTCCTATTTTATGCCTAATGCCTTACACCTGTACTGAAACTGTCTTAAACTTATTCCAAGAAGTTTTGCAGCCTTAGTCTTATTGTGGTTTGTATTTTTTAAAGCCATATCATAATAATACTTATCAATCTTATCTTTTGCCAACTGTACAGCATCTTTATACGATAAATAAGGGTTAAAAATAACAACATCAAGTTCCTGATAGTCTACTATATTTTTATATAATAAATCAGGCGTTATAAGTTCATCTTTACACAGAAAAACAGCTTTTTCTATTGCAGACTGAAGTTCCATAATATTATCAGGCCAATGATAATGTAATAAAAAATATAACGCTTCTTTATTTACATCCTTTACATCTTTATTATATTTCTGATTTGCATTTCTTATAAAATATTCCATAAAAAGAGGTATGTCTTCCTTATGTGTATTAAGAGGTTCTGTTAAAATTACATTGTCATTAATATAATTATATAACCTGTCAGAAATAAATTCAGTATAATTATATTTTGTAACTTCTTTATTAACAGTACAAATAAATTTAATATTCGGATTTTCCCTGCAGAATTTAAGAATGTAATCTTGAAAAGAAAAATCAAGAAGATTAAAATTTTCAAAAAGGAAAGAAGAATATTTGCCGCTGAAGTCAAGCTGCTCCTTTTCAAAAATTGAGATTACGCTGTTTTTGGTCATACCGTCTATATTCATATAAAACATTTCAGAAGATTTCGGGAGATAATTATTAATTACTGAAGCCAAAAATTTTTTCCCTGTTCCAGCCGGTCCTGTTATTAAGACTGCATTATTACTATTTAAAACCCTTTCAACATCGTTTCTTAATCTTTTTGCGTATTCACTAACCCCTATTATTTCAAAAAATTTATCTTTTGTTTCTGCTGGTTTTTTATTTTTCTTATTAATGAAATCCTGAAACATAAATGCTTTATTTAAAATATAAGGAATCTCTTCCATATTAAACGGTTTAATAAGATAATCAAAAGCACCTAATTCCAGCGCTTTTATTGCTGTCTTTATGTTTGCAAAAGCAGTCATAATAATAACAACAACATTTTTTTTATTTTTAACTTCATTAAGAACATCAAAACCGCTTTTCCCCGGCATAGACAGATCAGATAATATCAGATCAACTTTTTCCTTATTAAATATATCAATTCCTGCTTCGCCGTTTTCTGCAAGTAAGACTTTATAACCAAGAGATTTTAATTTAACATCCAGAATTTTTCTTATAAGTTCATCATCATCAATTACTAAAATCGTTTTATCACTCATTTTTATCCTGCTGGACCCATAATTTAAAAACTGAGATTATATTTTGAACAGCCTCATCGATTCTTTTTCTGTAATTTGCCATATTATAATATTTTAGGGCAAAAATCATTTGACCTTTTTTATAATAGTAATCACCCACGCGGATAAGTCCGTCTTTATAATCTACTGCTGCAAAAATTTTTGCTGCCTTTTCAATCTCTTTTTTGTTAAATAATTCGTTTCCCTTTCTTATAAGTTCTGCTCTCTCTTTACTGCTTATTTCTCTCATAAACTATTTATTAAATCAAGAAACCTGTCCATAACTTCCTGAATTAATTTATCTACTGATGTTTTTGTTTGTTCAAGGTTCTCAATATTTTTTCGTACAGCAGCAAAGTAAAATTTTATCTTGGGCTCAGTACCTGACGGCCTCATTGTAATCTTAAAATCATTGTCAAGAAATAATATTAATACATTCGATTTGGGCAAATCATAATGCTTCTCTATCTTATTTTCGTTTTTATTAAATAATTCTCCTTTCTGAATATCGCCTATTTTAACTATTTTATAATCACCTATTTTTTCAGGAGTATTTTCGCGGAATACCTTCATAATATTCTGAATTTTTTTACTGCCGTCTGCACCTTTCATTGTTATTGATTTTAAAGTCTCTTTATAATAACCGTATTTAGTATATATCTCATCTAAATATTCAAGAGGAGAAATATTGTTATATTTTAAATAAGCATTCATTTCTGCAAAGAGTGAAGCAGAAATAACAGCATCTTTATCCCGAACAAAATCCCCTGCGAGATAACCATAACTTTCTTCACCGCCGAAAATATACTGTTTGTAAGGTTTTCCTGCGTTCTTTAATTCTTCCTGAATTCTTATCTGCTCACCAATGTATTTGAATCCTGTTAAAGTTTCTATTACTGTTATATTAAAATCTTTTGCAATGTCTGCTAACAAATCAGTAGTTACTATGGTTTTAACAATTAAACCGTTCTCAGGCAATCTGCCTTTTTCTTTTAATTGAGACAAAATATAATATTCAAGCATAGAAGCAATTTGATTTCCATTTAAAAGGACATACTCGCCTTGAGATTTTTTTACAGCAACTCCCATTCTATCGCAATCCGGGTCGGTCCCAATTAAAATATCAGCATCGATTTTCTTGCAGAGTTCAACTCCCATTTTTAATGCATCTGCCTCTTCCGGATTCGGATATACAACTGTAGGAAAATTTCCGTCTGGAAGTTCCTGCTCTTTTACTACTTCAACATTGGTAAACCCGTAATTTTCAAGAGATCTTCTTACCGGAATATTTCCTGAACCGTGAATAGGAGTGTAAACTATTTTTATTTTCGAAGCCATCTCTTTGTTTATCTCGGGATTAACAGATAAAGATTTTACTTTTTCAAGGTATACCTTATCTATTTCTTCACCTATAATTTCAATTAATTCATTCGAATCAGAATCTATTTTTTTTATTTCAGACACAGAAGATATACTTTTAACTTTATTTATAATATTTTTATCATGCGGCGGGACTATTTGTGCACCATCCTGCCAGTATACTTTGTACCCATTATATTCAGGTGGATTATGGCTTGCTGTTATAACAATACCTGCATTTGCTTTCAATTCCCTTACAGTAAAGGAGAGCATAGGAGTAGGCCTTAAAGATTCAAAAAGAAAAACTTTTATATTGTTTCCTGCGAGAACTTTTGCTGCTTCTTTTGCAAATAAAGAAGAATTATTTCTTGAATCAAATGCTATAGCAACACTTATACTATCTTTATCATTAAAATATTCTTTTAAATAGTTTGCCAGACCTTGAGTGGCTTTCCAGACATTATATTTATTCATTCTATTACTGCCGGCACCCATTACGCCGCGCAAACCGCCTGTTCCGAATTCTAACTCTTTATAAAATCTGTCTTCAAGCTCTTTTACATCATTGTTCTTAATTAATTCTTCTATCTCTTTTCTTGTATCTTCATCATAATCACTTGATAGCCATGTTTTAATCCGCTCTTTTATTGTATTATCTAAATTCAAATCTTTTAATTCCATAAATAAACTCCTCCAGATTTATTTTTTTTATAAAATATTAAATCATTTTAAAAAGTCAAATTTAATGTGCAATTTATTGCATAATTTTATTTTTTTAATAATATTACTCTTGATTTTTCATTTATAGTAATTACATTAAAATATATGATTAAGGAAGATCCGGAAACGCTTCATAGCGAGCTTATACCGTTTCTGCTTGAGATAATGGAAACAAAAGATAAAACAACTCTTCATCATTCCGCAAGAGTTCAAAGATTAATTAATGACTTCATTCCGTATTTAATTGATAAAAATATTATTACAGCAGATGACATTGCAGGGTTATGGGTGAGTGCTATATTACACGATGTAGGGAAAATATTTGTTGAAGATGAAGTATTATTAAAGCCCGGTTCTCTTGATTCAATAGAGTATACGCATATACGCAATCATCCTGAAAGAGGATATAATCTTCTTAAATCTTTTGAGCTGCCACAGAATATTTTACTTGCAGTTAAACATCATCACGAGCGATGGGATGGTGTAAGAAGAGGCAGATATCCCGGATATCCTGACGGCTTAAAAGGAGAAGAAATTCCGTTATATGCCAGAATTATAAGCATAGCAGATGCATACGATGCTATGGTTGGAGAACGAACTTATAGAGACCCTCTGCCTAAAGAAAAAGCAATGAAGATTTTAAAAAATAATGCAGGTAAACAGTTTGACCCTGTTTTAACAGAACTCTTTCTTGAAATGCTTAAAAACAAAGATACAGGCTAATCAATATCTTGAGTTAACTCTTTTATAAAAAACTCTTTCACTTTTTCTATATTTGAAGCCTTTAATGCAGAAGTTAATATATACTTATATTTAATCCCTTTAAATTTAATACTGTCAATATTTTGTATTAAATCTATTTTATTTCCCACAACTATAATATGTTTTTTTATCAACATAGGATTATATTTTTTCATTTCTTCTAACAGCAATTTAATTTTATTCAAATAATATTTATCTGATAAATCCACTACAATTGCAATAAGTTTAGTTCTTTCTATATGTTTTAAAAATCTGAAACCAAGGCCTTTTCCGGAAGCAGCTCCTTCAATTAAACCGGGGATATCTGCTATTGAATAAGGATTATTTACTCTGTCATAAAAAATTCCTATATTGGGTGTTAAAGTAGTAAAAGGATAGTCAGAAATTTTCGGATTAGCAGAAGTAATAGCCTTTAATAAAGTAGACTTTCCTGCATTTGGATAGCCGACCAGTCCTATATCAGCCAGAAGTTTTAATTCCAGCCTGATTTTCATTTCTTTCCCGGGTTTACCTGTTTCAAATCTTCTTGGAGAACGATTGGTTGCTGATTTAAAAGCAGAATTTCCTTTTCCGCCTTTTCCGCCTTTTAATAAAACATATCTGTCATTATAGCGTAACAGTTCAGTGATAACTTCATTTGTTTCAAAATTTTTCACAATAGTTCCAGGCGGTACATCTATTATTACATCTGCGCCGTCACTGCCGGTTTTATTACTTCCGGCTCCGTTTGTTCCGTTGCCTGCTTTTATAAGATTTTTATGAATTAAATGTGACAACTCCGAATAATTTGGATTGACTCTTAAAATAACATCGCCGCCTTTGCCGCCTTGACCGCCGTCCGGCTTGCCTATCCTTTTATATTTGTATCGCTCAAAAGATATTGCCCCGTCCCCGCCTTTGCCGGAGCGAACTGTAAAATATACATTGTCTATAAATTTTTCCATAATTTATCTGTTTACTTCTTGCTTTAGCATTGATATTAATACTTCAAATTCTTTGCGCATCTCAGGTGATACCCGGATAATATTATTATGTGCATCAAGTACAAACTCCGGATTAATTCTTTTGCTGCTCTCTTCAAGTTCTCTATATTTCTTTATATCTTTTAATTCAATTTTTTCGTCAGATATAACAAAATATCTTTGTAATCCCATTTTCTTTAATATATCAAATATTTCATTGTTCAAATTATATAATATTAACCTGTTCCCTGATTTTTTTAATATGGAATCTATTTTTATTAATGTCCCTATAACCGTACTGTCAATGTAATTACACTTGTAAAAATCAACATATATTTTAGTAATAATATTATTATTGATATCGTTTTCTATAATTTCAAATAAAGAACTTATATGTGCAGCCATTATGTGATTAAAGAAAATCAGATATAATGCATCTGCCTCACGATAAAATAATATTTTATTACTCATACTTAATTTGTATCTTATTTAATAAAAAATACTTGTCAAGCACTTTTTATGACGCTTTGGATTTAAATACAAAATGTCACATTTGTTATTTTTTATTATAAAATTTATACTGTTTTGCACCGTCCCTCTCTCTTCGGAATGACAGTGAGGTGGGCTTTGCTATTGCAGATGGGAAATTGGGGACGGTGCAATACTTTATATACATTATATTATATGCCGAACCTGAAGTTTCGGCTATAATTGTCGCGGGCGAATGATTATTTGCTCCTACTACTCATAATGCCGAACCTTAAGGCTCGGCTACAATATAAATACACAGAGTCTTCCTCCGTCCCCACTAAGTTTCCTCGCTCTTCTCGCTTAGCTTTTATAAAACACTTTTTCTACAAATAAACCCATTATAATAACAAAAATTACAGTCAGCAATAATCTGGAAGCCATAAATTTAGCACCTAAAAACTGCAATTCAACAAGTTCCTGAGGAATTTTAATACAAGCCCATGCTGAAAGAAAAATGATAATATTAGAAACCTTTGCACCTTTTTTTAATAAAGCAGACGCCATTGGGAAAGCAACATACAACGGTCCTGTAGGCAATGAACCCATTAACAAAGAAATAAAAATTCCTTTAATCCCTGAATTTTTACCGATATATTTGCCGACTATTTCATTAGGTACAAATACAGCAAAAAGTCCTATCAAAAGCATTACAGCAGGCAGTACTTCAAGCATATCAATTAAAAATTTTTCAGATGCTTTATAAACAGCATTCTTTTTTTCAGGGAATAAATATAATAAAAGAGCAGCTATTATTAAAACAATTAAAAAGAATGCAATATCTTTAAGCATGCTCTTTTTCTGTTTTTTCTTCATTTCAGGATTCACAGTAATACTCCCATTATTATACCGATTAAGATTGCTATAATAAAGCTCAAAATATTTCTAAGCAGAGCGAGTTGTTTTCCGAGTTCTTTTATTTCAAGCGGCAGAGTAACCATTCCAATCATAGTTAAACTTGTAATAAAAACAGCAACAGATGAAACAGAAGCGCCCTTTGTTATCAAGGAAGCAGCGAGCGGAAAGGATATTATAGACGGGATATGCATAAAAGCACCTATTACTGCAACAAATAAAGTTCCGAAAAAACCGGCTTTATTACCTATCAATGAAGAGATTTTATTTTGCGGCACAAAGCCGAGCATTAAGCCTATTATAATTATAATTGCGAGCATAACAGGAAGCATTCGCAGAAAAGATTTTAACGCAATAAGAACTGCTTTTTTAGTTTTCTGTTTATCCTTAATTAAAGCCCACATCAAGAAAACAAACGCAAAAATATTAATAAAAAGTGCTGCCATCCATACTATTATAGCACCTATCTTTCTAATTTCAACTACTTTTTTAAATAAGCGCGGGGACCGCCTTTCGGTTTGGAATATACTTCAAAATCAATAGAATCAAACATATCAGCATTAACTTTATAGTAAGCCAGAGCAGCCACCATTGCACCGTTATCAGTGCATAATTTAATTGGAGGGATATGAATTTTAAAACGAATATCATTAAGAAACAATTCTCTAAGATATGAATTAGCAGCAACACCGCCTGCTATACATATCTCATTTATACCTGTTTCTAAGGCAAGGTTTACTGTTTTTTTATAAAGTATCTCAATAGCAGATTTTTGAAAACCTTTTAACAAAGGTTTTAACTCATAATCTTTATTTTTATTTATATAATTTAAAACACCTGTTTTTAAACCGCTGTAACTGAAATTATATTTATTTTTTTCATCATTCTCAAGACCGGGTTTAAAATGAACAAATTCACCGTTATAATCTTTTACCAACTTATCGATTACAGGACCGCCGGGATAATCAAGGTTCAACATTTTTGCTACTTTATCATAAGCCTCTCCAACAGCATCATCCAGAGTTGTTCCCACAATCTTATAATCAAAATGATCTTTTACAACAAGTAAAAGGGTATGACCTCCGGAAACAATTAAACCTATATAAGGAAAAGACGGTTTATCATCTTTTAAAAAATTTGCATATAAATGGGCAATTAAATGATTAACAGTAACAATTTTTTTATTTAAAACAAGGGCGAGTGTTTTTGCAAAAGAAGCCCCAACCATTAATGAGCCTATTAATCCCGGATGATTAACAACACTGATTACATCTATATCAGAAGCTTTTATATTTGCATCTGATAATGCTTTTTTAAATATAAAATTAATATTTTCAGTATGTAATCTTGACGCAATTTCAGGCACAACACCGGAATACTCTTTATGAACATCAACCTGCGATGAGACAACATTGGCTAAAATTCTATCGCTGTTTTCAATCAAAGCAATAGATGTCTCATCACAGGATGATTCAATTCCTATAATTATCATAAAATTTTATTTATTCTGTTCTCCGTTTTTCTCTTTTTCAGCTTTTTCTTTTTTATATTCTTCTTCATAGGAAGAGCCGGAGAATCTGATATCATTCCATTTATTTAATTTTTCAATAGCTTCTTTAGCGTTTTTCTCTTTAATACCCCATTCTTTTTCATCAGCAACAGGCATATCAATCTTTTTCATTAACGGTTCATATTCAATACGAACATCTTTTATGTAAGTAACGAAATCGCCGCCAATCTCCTGAGGTGATTTATATATAATTATAGAGTCCAATTTAAGATACGGAGCATACTGCGGATAAAGATGTACCTTTATAATATCTCTCTTCTTTTTATCTTTTATATAATTCGGGTTATTCCAGGTAAGTTTTTTCCAGCCTTTAAACCACAAAGTCCCAAAATTTATGCTTTTGAATTTTCCATCCTGATTTACCATTCTTACCTCGATAGAATAACTGTAATTTCTTCCTGAAACAAGAATTGATACAGATTTAATAGGACCTACATTTCTTACTATGCCTTCTCCTTCTTTAGCATAAAACTGATTAATTTCCATTTTAGGTTTTATCTGAGCCCAATCATTTCCATGAGAATATTCATAATAAATATGAACTCCCAGAGCTTTACTAAACTTTTCATCAGTAGATAATTTTCCCGAATCAACATCAACAATCTTCAAGTCAGAAAGTTTTCTACTTATAGGATTATCAGAATATCCGGACAAAACAATTTTCCATTTATCAACAGAAAGATAGGAAGGCAGGTTAGCGAAATCTATAAGTTTTTTTTCCACCGGAGCATCCCATCGCTTTTGATTATTCTGATTCTGCTGATTCTGACCAAAAATTAAATTACTGCTTAAAAAAAGCACTCCCAATAAAATAATTAATGTTCTCCTTAACATTTTATATTACCTCCTTGTTATGAATTTTCATTAATAATTCAGACGGATATACAAGTTTGATATTATTATTTTTAAAAACTTTAATGTAATCGTACAAGACTTTAACAGTATTACTTTTCTGGACATGGCCTATACCAACGGCATAACCTCGTCTTTCAGCAATTCTAATTAATTTATTCATCTGATTTTTAATATAATCATAATCATCCTTATTATCAAGGAAGACATCTCTTTTACCGAGCAGAACACCCACTTCATCTGCAATTTTTTCAGAAACACTTTTCCCGCTCGTAAGACTGTCAATAAAGAACAGGTTTTCTTTTTTTAACCGCTTTAAAACTATTCTCATTTTTTCTTTATTTTCCGTAAATCCGCTCCCCTGATGATTATTAACACCTCTCACATAATTCACGGAATTTAACATTTTTGATATATTCTCATTAATAGTATATTTATCCATACTAATTAATAAATCATTTTTAAACAATCTTATGTGTCTTTCCTTATAATTTTTCGGTTCCATCGGCATATGCAGCATTACTTCTTTGCCGTTATTATACACGAGCTGCGAAATTTCCTTTGACTTCGGCAGAAACGGCAATACAGCTACTGCCAATTTCTCAGGATATTTAACAATTTTATAAATATTACTGTTTCCGTAACCACCGTCATCAAGAATTATACATATCTTATTAAACTTCTCTTCTAAAAAAGTACTATTTGCTGCAATATTATTCTGAGACTCTTTTTTATTAACAACTTTTTCTTTATTTATAATTAAAGAGCCGATTTCTACATCGTTCTTCTTCAATATTATAGATATACTCTTATCAGACCTGTCTATTCTGTCTATTTCAATATCAAGATGTGATATAATTCGTTCAACTTTTTTTAAATAATCTCTATTCGGGCTTAAATTAACAGTAGTGCTGTTTACCATTTGATAAGGAATATGTTCTGCATCAAATTGTTTTAGAAGTTCAGATATAGAAATATTTGTATCTGTACCGGTATAAAGAATAAAACTAAAAACAGATATACCTGCAATTATAAAAAATATTACAAGTAATAAATTTCTGCTCTTTTTAGTTTTTCGTTTTCGTCTCATTTTACAACTTATAATCTATCCTTTACACTTAAAACATCAACGGCTCGTTTCAGTTGAACATCATCTTCTAAATCAACAACCGCCTTGTTCATACTTTCACCTTCATATAACTGGGCTTTAACAATACGCCTTACAATTTTATAATCGGCATTTATACCCTTAGAATTTAAGTTTTTTACAAATTCATTTAATAATTTTTTCTGTTTATCTTTAGACAGGTTTTCATAATTCTTATTTTTTTTCAAGAATTTTTCAACATATTTGCCATCGAGTATCTTTTCAATAATTTTTATATCCTTTTTAGTTAAAGAAGGCATTTTAACTTCTATATTAGGTTTTATTCCTTTTTTATGTATACAGACACCAGATGGGGTATAATAACGGGCAGTAGTAATAGCAACAGCCAATTTATCACCCAATTCTCTTACAGTCTGTACAACACCTTTACCAAAAGATTTAGTTCCCATAACAATAGCGCGTTTATTATCTTTCAAAGCGCCTATAACTATTTCCGAACCGGAAGCAGAACCGCCATTTTCAAGAATAACCATCGGCACATTATGACAGTAATCTATTGAGGAAGCATAATATTTCTGATTTTGAGAACTTATTCTTCCTTTAGTATAGACAATCAAGCCTTTATCAAGGAACAGATCTGAAACTTTCCAGGCAGAGTAAAGGAGTCCGCCGGGATTATTTCTTAAATCAAGTATTAAGCCGTTCAACTTCTCAGTATCATATTTCTTTAAGATTCTCTCAAGTTCGTTCATTGTATCTTCTGCAAAATTTTTTATTTTAATATATCCTATTTTCT
>CAYQNP010000176.1:0-5674 GCA_964418785.1 uncultured Spirochaetia bacterium
TTTTATTTTTTAAATATTGAAAATACTTATCTTCCGAATTATTTCCGAACCAATATACGACTTCAGCAGAAAAAATTCTATTTGCAGGCAGTTTACATTTAACCTTAAAAAAATTTATATTTTTAATTTTCTTCCAACTACCTTTAACACTGTATATAATCCTTTTTTCAGCTTCAAAAAAACCATCATTATTGTTGTTTCTATTCTTGTTATTATATACGATTCGCTGAAATAATAAATCTGAAAAAGTAGAAGGTGCAACTACTTCTATATTTAAATCAGAAACGCCTTTAATTATTTTATATAATTGAGAAGGTTTTATATCCCACGCATGAGCATAAGAATATATCATTTTTCTGCCGGAATGCACCAGATTTCTGATTGTTGCAATATTTTGCTCTTCAAAATTAGCACGAAAATCTTCAGATAAAACAAAGATAGATGAATCTTTACTCTTTAACAATGTTCTAACCCCGTAATCTCCAACTAAAAAAACAGTATTAAGCAATGTTTCATCGGCAAAATCTTTGTATGTTTCCAACATCTCATTTTTGCTGCCTTCATCAATTATTGCTACACTTGTTAAATCTAATTTATCTCCATATTCTTTTGTGAGTCTTAAAAATGTTTCCATATCTTTATAATGTGTCGGGTGGACATAACCAAATCCGGAAGGACCCATTACAAGTTCATCATTACCGGACAGATATGCATCTGTATAATATTTTTCAAGAATAAAACTGCCCCAATCATATAAAAGTGGAGCTATTGTCCATCCAATCGGAAGTTTACTTCGCCCCGGATCATCCCATAAAGTACTACGCATATGATTCAATACATATTGAATATTATCACCGTCTGAATATACAAATGTTAAATATACTTTATTCGGGTCATATGTTTTTTTCTTGCGAACCTGAACAAAAGGGATTTCAGAAGATAATTTTTTGTAAATCGATAAATTACATGCAAAATCTGAAGCCACTAAAAATATATTCCTGGGACTAATTAATTTTACGAATGCAATCTCAACTGAAACATTATTTTGTCCTTTCTCAGCATCAGCATATTTGGCATCCGGCCAGCCTATTATAGGAGTACTCGGCTTGTAAACAGATAATATTTTCTCAATTAGATTTATTTCTTTTTCATTATTTATCGGATCAAGATCAAATACAAACACCTTATTCTGAATAATAAAATCTCTCAAGGAGATTATATGCTCTTCAAGTATTGCAGACATATTCATAGAAGTTTTGCTCAATAAATTTTTAACAGCCCAATTATATGCATCTACTTTATTTTTCCATCTATTTCTACAATCAAAAACTACCGGCAATCCGGGATTTACTTCAGATGTTATTACGGCATCTTTAATTCCCGCCAGAGTTGTAGCAATATTAATAGTATAACTTGCATCGGCATCGTAAACAATCTGTCCTGTTATATTATTTTTATATTTGTCTAACATTTTATTTTTATCTAATTTTACAATATTTACAGGACGCCTGTTTTCAATATCCTTAAGCCATTTGACATCATCACCTCTAAGTATAACAAAAACTGCTGAATCCCCGGATTTCTTATTAACAATTCCCTGAAGTGATACCATTGTTAATTTATCAGATAAATTCATTTTACGGGCATCTACAACATATATGGTATTAATATTTTTTGCAAGTCCCGAATTAATAGATATAAAAATTAAAACTATAACTATATAGATTTTTTTCATAGTCATATACTCCTAACTGTATTTCTAATAATCAGCTTAGGCTCTAATTCTCTAACGGAAATCTTTTTTACATTGTTTGAATTAAGAATAATATCAGCAGCCTGTTTCCCCAATTCTTCTCTATCATACCAAACAGTTGTTAATCCAATAACTTTAGAAAAAAGTAAATCATCAAACCCAATTACAGATATATCTTCCGGAATATTTATTCCAAGCTCATTTAACGCTGCAATAACGCCAAAGGCTATACTATCGGAAGCAGAAAAAATAGCAGTGAACTGTTTTATATCATTCTGCAACGACTTTATAGCGTTATATCCTGCTTCAAACGCAGTAGGGCTTTCCTTCCTGAATTTAGAAACACTGATATTGTCTGAAACATTATGTATTCCTTTAAGAAAACCTTTATATCGTTCATCAACAGTAATACAATCCTCACCGTAAACAAAAAGTATATTCTTATGATTCATTTCAGCAAGATATTTTCCAATCATTTCCCCACCATGTATATTATTTACACCTATATAATTATGCTTACCTACAGATAAATTTCTATCAAGCAGAATATACGGTATATTCTGTTTTTTGAGTTTTTTAATATGGGGCATCTTTCTCATATCTGAAATTTTAGAAAATGAAGAAAAAAGAATAACACCTGACACATTTTTTCTAATCAAATAATCTATTACTGTAATCTCTTTTTTAAGATCTCCACCTGTAAGATAAATAAAAGCAGTATAACTATTCTTATCAAGAATATCATAAATACCATCCAATATATTTCCAAACAAAGTATCTTTAAATTCAGGAAAAACAATACCTATAAATTTACTCTCTTTTTTAACAAGATTTATGGCAAATTCATTAGGCGTATAATTTAATTTCTCAGCAATATCAAAAATTTTCTCTCTGGTCTCATTGGAAATATCCTTATCACCTTTAAAGGCTTTAGACACAGCAGCAGGAGTAACACCTGCAAAAGCAGCAATATCTTTAATAGTAGTTCTTTTTTTATCCATAAACTCTATTCCACTTAGAAATCTACTTAAACGTTTAAGTAAAATTAAACATTTATTTTCTAAAGTCAAGAAAAATTTTAAAAAAATTCTCCCTCAAGAGCATGAAAACTCCCTTTTAAAATTGCATTTTGTACCATTTTTAACTGAAACATTATGCCCGGCCCCATTTATATCACCTATCACGTTTTTTATCCTGTAAAACTTGATTTTTAATATTATAGATATAAGTTGAAATAAAATAAGTTTTGAGAGGTGGAGCAATGAAAAAAATTCTTTTTTGTTTGTTATTATATTTATTCCCGGGAGTAATTTTTGCTAATACTGAGATAACGATTTATAATAAAAATATAGGATTGGTAAAAGAAACCAGAAAAATAAAACTAAATAAAGGCATTCAAGAATATATTTTTAAACGCGTATCGGAACATATTATACCTGAATCAGTATATTTAAAATTCCCAAATAAAAACATTAATATACTTGAACAAAATTTTGAGTATGACCTTGTAAACTCTCTCAAGCTTTTACATAAATACATAAATAAATCTATTGAAATATACACTCGACAAAATAAAAAATATTCAGGATTACTTTTAAGTTATGATCCGGATGATCTTGTTTTAAAAACTAAAGCAGGAATAACTATAATATCAAAGGAAAACATATTAACACTAAAATTTGCAGAGTTACCGGAAGGCCTGATAACAAAACCTGCATTACGATGGAAATTAGAAGCAGCAAAAAAAGGAACTTATAATATAAAATTAAGTTATCTAACTCGCAATATAACCTGGCAGGCAGATTATATTGCTTTATTAAACAAAGATGACTCAAAATTAGATTTAAAAGGATGGGTTACAATAAACAATAATACAGGCTTATCTTTTTTTGATTCGAAACTCTTATTAATAGCAGGCGATATAAATTTAATAAGGAATAGACCTGTTAAACCGGAATTTCGCTATAAATTATCCGCTTTACCAATAAAAAACAAAAGTTTTAAAGAAGAAGAATTTTTTGAGTATCATTTATACAGATTACCTTACAATGTAGATATAAAAAATAACCAGCAAAAACAAATAAAATTATTAAGTGCTGAGAATATAAAGTGTAAAAAAGAGTTTGTTTATGAAGGTGAAGGTAAAGTAAAGATATATGTAATCTTTAAAAACAGCAATAAAAATAATCTCGGGAAACCTTTACCTGCAGGAAAATTAAGAATTTATAAAAATGATTCACTTAACTCGATGCAGTTTATAGGCGAAAATTTAATAGACCACACTCCAGAAGGCGAACCAATAAAATTATTGGTAGGGAATGCTTTTGATATAATTGGGAGCAAAACTGTTATTCAGTACAAGAAATATAAAGATAATAAATATAGTTATAGATATAAATACAAATACAAAGTGACAATAAAAAACAGAAAAAAAGAAAAAGTTACAGTAACTGTTAAAGAAAAAGTAATCGGAGTCTGGAAAATAATAAATTCAAGTTTGCCTTACACTAAAGAAGATGCCTTTACAGCAGCATGGAAACTGGTTATTCCTGCTAAATCCGAAAAAACTATTATATATGAGTATGAAAGCAGATAAATAAATAAATATAACAGACAAATACTATTTAATATTACTTTTTTCGCTTGACGGGGAATTTACAATTTGTAATTTTTGTTACTGATGGAAGAGAACAATTTAATTCACATTGATATGGATGCTTTCTTCGCCAGTGTAGAAGAGAAATATGCTCCTGAATTAAAAAATATTCCAATTGCAATATGCGGTTCTATATCAGAACGAGGGGTTGTATCTACTGCTAATTATAATGCCCGTAAATTCGGTGTACATTCTGCTATGCCTGTAGTCAAAGCTAAACAGTTATGTCCTGACATTAAATTTATAGAAGGGAATTTTGAACTTTACAAACAAGAATCATTAAAGTTTGAAAAAATCTGCAGCAGATTTACTCCGGATTACGAAAAAGCAAGCATTGACGAGATATATCTTGATGTCAGCAAATCACATTTATTATATGGTTCCACTGAAGAAATAGCCAGAAAAATAAAAAAACTCATAAAAGAGGAATTAAATTTAAGCTGTTCAGTCGGAATATCTTTCAACAAAATATTTGCGAAAATTGCATCTGATTTACAAAAGCCGAACGGATTTACAGTCATATCCAGAGATAATTTTAAAGATATTTTATTTCCCCTTCCTATTGAAAAGATACCCGGGATTGGCAAAAAAAGTAAGGAGACATTAAATACTCATAAAATATTTACAATTAAGGACTTATTTTTTACGGATAAGAGAATATTATCAAACTTATTAGGAGTATATGGGGAAAGATTATTTTATATAATAAGAGGAGTTTCTGCAACCAGCATCACACCGCAGGCAAAATATAAAGAAAAGTCTATAAGCAATGAAATCACATTAAATAAAGATACAACTGATTACAATATATTAAAAAAAATATTAATATCTTTAGTAGAAAAAGTAAGTGAACGATTAAGAAAAAAGGATTTAAAAGGGAAAACAATAAAAATTAAAATAAAATATTTTGATTTTAACACAGTAACAAAACAACTTACTTTAAATCATTCAACGAACAAGACAGATATATTATTAAAAAACGGGATTACATTATTAGAGCCACTAATAATAAAACCAGTAAGGTTAATAGGATTTGGAGTAAATAATTTTTCTGCTAAGGATGACGACAATCAACTAAATTTATTTACAAAAGAGAAAGACAAAAATAAGGACAACACTATAGACACTATTCGAGAAAAATTCGGTTCAGATATAATAAAAAAAGCCGCTTTACTCTAAATCACACAAGAGATAAACACTTTTTTCATATTTTTCACTTTACTTATATGTAAAGAATCATTTTCTAGTTTTTCTCCTTTAAAGAA
>CAYQNP010000177.1:0-2959 GCA_964418785.1 uncultured Spirochaetia bacterium
GCCCTGTTTAACAACTTCTATTAATGCTCTAATATCATTTTTCATCTCTTCAGTCTCATTCTCTACTTCATCTATTCTATTTATTTTTTCACTTATTAATAAACTAAATCTTTTTATCGCTTCTTTATCTGTATTGAGTATTGCTTCATTCAATTCACTCGCTATTATTTCTGCCAATGCTTCCATTATTTTTTCTCCTTTTTTATAAATATACTCGTAATCCCCAAAAAGTCAAGGTTATTTTTTTCTTTTCGAGCGTATGACCTTATGCCTTTCGTCTATCTTTATACTTTTATCTTTATTCTTGACATTTCGGCTTTCACCTCTTTGTCATTTCGAGGAATACGGCTTTGCCGTATGACGGGAAATCTTACCTTTCATTCGTCTGAAAGATTCCTCACACTCGCTCCGCTCGGTTCGGAATGACAATGTAGGCGGATGCGGTTCGGAATGGCAATGTGAGAGTTGATCGGAATGACAGTACTTCCTTTTGCAATTTCGCTTTCTCTTTTTTGTCATTTCGAGCCGACGGCGCAGCCAAGGGCGAGAAATCCTTTACTACCAGATACTTAATTCCTTCCATTCGGGATTCACGGATTCCACCAACTTATCCTTTTTCTCACGTCTCCACTTCTTCAACTCTTTCTCCCGTCGAAGTGCACTTTTGATATCGTTAGTTTCTTCAGCATAAACTAATTTGTTTACATTATACTTCTTTGTAAAACCATCAATTAATTTATTTTTATGTTCATAAATTCTTCTTTCTAAATTATTTGTTACCCCAATATAGATTACCTTATTATTCCAATTGGTAAGTATATATACATAATATTTATTTTCCATAATTATTATTACCACTCTCTCGTCGCCCAGTTCTTGTTGCATATACTGAAAGATTCCTCACACTCGCTTTGCTCGGTTCGGAATGACAGTACTTCCTTTTGTCATTTCGAGCGAACTCCCTATATGTCATTTCGAGGAATACGGCTTTGCCGTATGACGAGAAATCTTATCTTTCATTCGTCTGAAAGATTCCTCACACTCGCTCCGCTCGGTTCGGAATGACAATGTAGGCGGATGCGGTTCGGAATGACATAGTGGGCTCGTTCGGAATAACAATTCCCAAAATATCCGTGCTGTCATTAAAAGACTATTACTTAATTTTTTATCTTTGATTTTTTTTCCACAAACCTTAATATTTCCAGCAAAATAAAAATACCTAAGAATAAAACAATAAATAATATAAATATATATTCTTTTCTAAAAAACAATGACAATAAAGCAATCAAGCCAAGATATATGTTTATCATATATATAATCAACAGAACTTTTTTGTACCCGATTCCCAATGCAAGCAATCTATGGTGTATATGCTCTTTATCAGCCTGAAAAATATTTTTTCTTTGTTTTAATCTCCTTAAAATTGCCATCCCGGTATCAATAATAGGAATCAACAATAATACTATTGGAACAAGTAAAGTAATAGCAACTGCGCTTTTTCTATTACCAATAATTCCCAAAACAGCCATCATAAACCCCAGAAACATACTTCCTGTATCTCCCATAAAAATTTTGGCAGGCGGGAAATTAAATACCAAAAATCCGCTTGTTATCCCAATTAGCATCGAAGCAAGAAATAATACATCTATATTTTTAGAGAGACCTGCAATTATAAAGATAAAAACACTTGAAATCAATATAACACCTGCAGCAAGCCCGTCCATTCCATCTAACAAATTAATTGCATTAATTAAAGATACTACCCAGAAAACCGTTATTACTAATGATAAAACATTATTAGTTATTAATATCTCACCGCCGAAAGGATTGGTTATTCTGTCGATTCTTAAACCATTATACCATAATAATGAAGCGGATAAAATTTGAAACAAGAATTTTACTTTTGCATTTGCTCCTTTTACATCATCATATATACCAAGCAGAAAAATAATAATTAATGACAGATACGCTCCTTTTAAAATTTTAAAATCATATATTTTTAATAAAATTAAAAACAGTACCAGCATAAAAAAAGAAACAAAAAAAGCCATTCCGCCGCTTCTTGGTATTGGACTTTTATGTATTTTTCTATAACCCGGAGTATCTATTATTTCAAATTTATACCCGATTTTAATTGATAATTTAACACAAAAAACAGTCAGTACAAAAGAAATAATACTAATCAATAAAACTATTACCATTTTAAATAATCTTCCACCCCCATTTGTTAAAATAATATATCATTGATTTAATATAATAAAAAAACATACGCGGATTTCTATAATGTGCCTTATTCCATAAATGTATAGCTTCAGCATACGGATAATAAATAACTCGATAATATTCTGATATCCGGCGGCTTAGATCAGTATCTTCAAAATATAAAAACAGTTTCTCATCAAAACCGTTTACTTTAGCAAAAGCTTCCCGCTGTATCATCATAAAAGCACCTGTCATATTTTCAACTTCCATAATGTTATCATAACCGATATCAAGCATAATATAATGCATCAATCTTTTTTTCAGTACACCGGATAAAATTGGCATATTAATCCATCTTATGAATAAATCATAAAGAGTAGGATATCGCTTGCAAAGATACTGAATACTGCCATCAGGATTTAATATTTTCGGAGATATAATTCCCACATTTTTATTCTTTCTCATAAAATTTATTAAAGTTCCAATTGTATTCCTCTTTAAAATAATATCCGGATTAAGTATTAAAAAAAATTCTCCTTTACTAATATTGAAAACAACATTATGTCCCCTGCCAAAACCTATATTGGTCTCATTCTTAATTAACTTCACATTATGAAAATTGTTTTCTATTGTTGCCACTGTATTATCAGTAGAATTATTATCAAAAACTATAACTTCAAAGTTTATTCTGTCTGATGTATGTTTAAAAATACTGCTCAAACATTCGGATATAATCTTTTCGTTATTAAATGTAACT
>CAYQNP010000178.1:0-9764 GCA_964418785.1 uncultured Spirochaetia bacterium
CTGTTTTACTGTATTTTTCGTGAGTTTATATAATTTATTTCTTCCGCTTCCAACTACTCTAATCTTCTTTATTGACTCGTCTCTCTTTACAGAGTAAACATCAAATTCAAGATATAATGTGTCCGGTGTTTCTTTGTAAAATCCATAGGTGTAATAATTAAATCCATTTTCTCGCGCAATTTTTGCTATCTCGTTTCGGTCTCTTATAAAATAATATTTCGGAGTGTTTAATTTGTAATTCTTAAATTTATTTACATCTCTGAAATAATATGATATTGAATCTGCAATTATTTTGCCTGCATAATTGTGAATAAAATTGTTTTTCATCGGTTTGAAATTCAGAACAAGAAGTTTTGTTTTGTCTTTATTTATATCGTATTGATCTATATTTAATTTGTAAGATAGTCTCTCTTTTTTAAATCCGCTTGCAATATCATATTTGTATTTTAATTCACTTTTTGTTCTGTTTAAAGAATATGCAATTTTCAGTTCTTTTAAATAGAGATCAAGAAACCCCATTTTTTTGTACAGTTTTGCTAATCGATATCTGTCATCCCATTTTTCCGAAAAGAGTCGTAATCCGCGTTTATATTCGTAAAGTGCGTCTCTAAGCAGATTTCGTGATTCATATTTTGCTCCGATTCTAAAATGTTCCTGCGACATTATTTTTCTCTCTTCGTCATAATAAGATGCAAAATTTATCAGCATTGTTTCATATATAAATTTTATTAGATCATCGTTACTGTTATATGATAATGATTTTTTGAAATCTTTAAAACTTTCTTTATAGTTCCCTGTAAATATATTTGCAAGCGCTCTGTTGTAATATAAAAGATACACATCGCTGAAATTGGATATTGCTTTATTTAAAAATTCTTTTGCTTTGTCCCACTTTTTTAATTTGAAATATATATCAAGAAGATTTAAAACAGCAGAGTAGTTGTTTGGATTTAAATCATAGGATTCAGTAAATAGTTCTGCAGCCTTTTTTAAATTGTTGCGCTCTTCCTCTATTAGTCCCTGGAAAAAGTATATATCCGGATTTTTGCTGTCCAAATATCTGGCTTTATTTAAATATTCTGATGCTTTGTTCAGTTTTCTTTTTTTTATGTATAGTTTTGCCATTGATATATATGCATCGGGTCTTTCTGAATCTATCTTAATAGCTTTTTTAATCTGTTTCTCTGCATAAGAAAAATATCCTTTTAAAATATATGTATTGCCTAATCCGACAAATGCATCATAATTTAAAGGAGATTTCTTTAATATTCTTTTGTATATCTGAGCTGCATCTTTTGTTTTATTTTTCTTTAGTTTTACATCTGCCAGCAGAAGCAGCCCTTTTATATTGTCAGGTGCAACTTTAAGTAATCGCTTTAAATATTTCTCTGTCTCGTTTAAATTATTTATTTTAAAATTTATAACAGCAAGTTTATATAATGATTTTGAAAAATATCTGTTTTTTTCAAGTGATTTTTTATAATAGTATATAGCATCAGTATAATTACCGGCTTTAAATAAAGATTCTGCTTCTTGGTATAATGATACTGCTGTCTCACTTCTTAATATAAAAATTGAAATTAATATTAGTATTATTTTTTTTATTTTTTTGTTTTTCATATAACTATTCCCAATTTTTTATTATGGATATAAATAGTTTTAATCCGTTTATTAAATCTTTTTTTAAAATAAATTCATCTGTAGAATGTACCTTTTGCATTCCGATTCCTAAATTTAAACATTTTAATCCGTTTTGATTAAAAATATTTGCATCACTTCCGCCGTTTGAGTGCTCAAATACAGGTTTTACTTTTATCTCTTTACTTGCGTGTACAATGGTTTTTACAAGGACGGAATTTTCTGAAAAAGAGAAACCTTTATACTCTTTTGTAAGAGAAAATTTTATTTGCGTTTTATGTTTTGCTTTTATTCCTTTTATTGTATTTTTTAATTCGGAAATATATTTTTTAAGTTTATCTTCGTTTCTACTTCTTACTTCTCCTGCAACATTTACGGTATCAGGTACTATGTTGGTTGCTCTGCCGCCTTCAATGATTCCTACATTTGCACTTGTTTCTTCATCGATTTTTCCTGTCTTTATTTTAAGTATAAGTTCGGATGCTATTTTTATTGCATTTTTCCCTTTCTCCGGTGCTATGCCTGCATGTGATGCTTTGCCTTTAATTTGAAGTTTGTATGTATAATGTGTTGGTGCACTTAGAATTACTGTTCCGATTTTTCCGTCCCCGTCGAATGAATATCCGTATTTTGCGGCTATTAGCCCGAAATTCAGATGCTTCGCACCTATGAGCCCCTGTTCTTCTGCATATGTAAAAACAAGATATATGTCTGTGTGCGGAATATTATGCTTTGTAATGTATTTTAGGCCCTCAAGAAACATCGCTATTGCAGCTTTATCGTCGCTGCCAAGAACTGTTGTCCCGTCAGATTTTATCAGTTTATCCGTAATCACAGGTTTTATATTTTTCCCGGGTGTAACTGTATCCATGTGCGCATTAAAAAATATCGGCTTCCCTTTTTTGTTCCCTTTTAATACCGCTATTAAATTCCCTGTGTCACCTACCTTCTGTAAATAGGTCTTTACTCCAAATTTCTTTAATTCAATTGTTAAATACTTTATTATATTTTGTTCATTATAAGACTCACTGTCTATTTTTACAAGATTAATAAATCTGGTAATTATATCTTTTTCATTTACTTTATTTATATTCATATTTATAAAAGATATTACAAGAAAAATAAAAGTCAATATATTTTACGACAAATGGGGACGGTGCAAAACTTTATATACTTTTTGGGGCAGGGTAATAATTATACACTACAGAAATAAGAAAAGACATAAAGTCATCCTCCGTCCCTAAGGATTTTCATATGATATTGGCCGGTTTTTATTGACTTTTTATTTCTATTTGATATAATAATCGAAAATAATTTATATGAGGATAAAAATGCAGAAGAGATTAAATCGAAAGGATTTGTTGGATTTAGAATCACTATCCGCAGAAGAGATTAATTTGATTCTTGATACAGCAAAACCTTTTAAAGAACTTTTCACAAAAACAAGAAAAAAACTTGATTTTTTAAAAGGAAAAACCATAGTAAATATTTTTTATGAGCCGAGTACAAGGACCAGGACTTCATTTGAGATAGCAGAAAAGAGACTTGGTGCTGATGTAATAAATGTAACCGTATCGAGCAGCAGTGTTGTGAAAGGTGAAAGTTTATTGGACACAATAAAAACTTTAACAGCGATGAGTGCTGATATAATGGTTATGAGACACAGTTGTGCCGGAGCACCTCATTTTATAGCAAATAGAGTTGATATATCGGTTATAAATGGCGGTGATGGTTTCCACGCGCATCCTACTCAGGCTTTGCTTGATATGTTTACTATAAGAGAAAAGTTAGGAACTTTAAAAGGGAAAACAATAGCATTGATAGGTGATATAGCATTTAGTCGGGTTGCGCGTTCTAATATATGGGGGCTGCGAAAGATGGGAGCAAAGGTGAGAATTATCGGCCCTTCTACTTTAATTCCGGAACATTTTAGGAAACTTGATGTTGAAGTATTTTATGATTTGAATGAAGGATTAAAAGGAGTTGATGTTGTAAATATTTTGAGAATTCAGAAAGAGCGTCAGAAACAGATGTTATTTCCGACTATTCGTGAATATAACAGACTTTTTGGAATTGATGAGAAAACACTTACAAATTCAGAAGTGCTTGTTATGCATCCCGGGCCAATGAATAGAGGTATTGAAATATCTGACGGTATAGCTGATTCACCGCAGGCTGTTATACTTGAACAGGTTACTAATGGTATTGCTGTTAGAATGGCTGTATTATTTTTAATTGCAGGGGAGGGCTGTATTGATGAAATTATTAATTAAAAACGGTCATATTGTAGATCCGATAAATAATATAAACGAGAAACTGGATATATATATAGAAAAAGGGATTATAAAAAAAATAGCAAAAAATATAAATGCAGATGATGCAGAAATTTTCAATGCTTCAAATATGATAGTAACTCCCGGTTTGCTTGATATGCACACGCATTTACGGGAACCGGGATATGAACAAAAAGAGAAGATTTCTACAGGCACTGCAGCAGCTGCAATGGGCGGTTTTACCGGTGTAGTGTGTATGGCTAATACTAATCCTGTTGCTGATAATCAGGCTACTGTAAAACTTATTTTGTCAATTGCAGAAAAAGAAGGTATTGTAAATGTATATCCTGTGGCTTCTGTTACAAAGTCGCTTGAAGGTAAGGAGCTAACTGAATTTGGAGATTTAAAAAATGTAGGAGTAGTTGCTCTTTCTGATGACGGTAAACCTGTAATGAACTCGGAATTAATGCGTAGAGCACTTGAATATTCCAAAATGTTTGATTTGCCTATTCTTGATCATTGTGAAGATCTTGATTTGTCCGGAGAAGGAGTTGTTAATGAAGGTTTTTATTCTACTATTAAAGGATTAAGAGGCATTCCTGATATTTCTGAGGCTGTTATTATAGCAAGAGATATAATGCTTACTAAATTTACTAATTCGAAGATTCATATTATGCATATTTCCACAAGAGCAGGAGTTGAACTTGTAAAACAGGGAAAAGCAGATGGGGTTAAAGTTACAGCAGAAGCAACACCACATCATTTTTCATTAACTGAAAATGATATTGTGGATTATAATTCAAATTTTAAAATGAACCCTCCTTTAAGGACAGAAGAAGATAAAAATGCCGTGATAGAAGGTTTAAAAAACGGAACTATAGATGTTATTGCCACTGACCATGCTCCGCATACTCTATTTGAGAAAGAACGGGAATTTGATTATGCGCCTTTTGGAATTATTGGTCTTGAAACACTTGTGCCTCTTACTTTTATGAATCTGGTTGAGCCGGGACATCTGTCTGTTTTTGATGCAATACAAAAGATAACATTGAATCCTGCTAAAATTTTAAAAATTGAAAAAGACGGAATTAAACAGAATGTTATTGCTGATATTACGGTTATAAACCCGGAACTTGAACTTATTTATAAAAAAGAAGATATTGTTTCTAAGGGACAAAATTCGCCGTTTATAGGTAAAAAATTAAAGGCTTTTCCTGTTATGACAATAGTACGCGGGAAAGTTGTAATGAAAAACAGAAAGATAATGGTGTGATTTAATGATTAAGACTCTAAAAGGAAAAGTCAGAGAGAATATAACATTAACAAAAGATTATAGATTACTGCAGATAAAAACAGATTCGTTTTTTGCATTTCGTCCCGGGCAGTTTATAAACATTAAAGTAACAAATACATTATCTCCGTTTTTACGCAGACCTTTTTCGATTTTTAATTACGAAGACAATGTTATTACAGTACTGTATAAAGTAGTTGGAGAAGGAACCGGGCTGCTTTCTGAGTTAAAGATAAACGATACTGTGGATTTATTAGGCCCTTTAGGAAACGGATTTACTTTACAAGAAGGTAATAACCTGCTTGTTGCCGGCGGAGTTGGACTCGGTGGCATATTTTATCTTACAAGATTTTTGAAAAATTATAAACTCCTTGTCGGTGTGAATACTGAAAAAGAGAAAGATGCAATTAGAACTATTTTAGAGGAAGATGCTGTAGTTGTATCAATGGAAAAAGACGGAACTGTTGTTGATTATTTAAATGGTATTGAAGTTAATGCTGATTTTATTTACAGTTGCGGTCCTGAAATTATGATGAAAAACCTTTATGAAAAGTATATGCTGGTTCATAATATTCCGGGAGAATTTTCTCTTGAAGCACATATGGCATGCGGAATAGGCGTGTGCATGGGATGTGTTAAAAAAATTAAGACCTCAGAAAATAATATTGAGTATCTGCGTGTATGCAAAGACGGTCCGGTATTTTCTGCTGATGCTGTTGTTTGGGAGTAATAGTTTATGAGTTTAGAAATAGAAGTTGGAAAACTTGTTTTTAAAAATCCGGTTTTAACTGCTTCAGGAACATCCGGATATGGTGAAGAATTTAATGAAATTTTTGATGTAAATAAACTTGGCGGACTGGTATCAAAAGGCTTGACTCTTGAAGAAAAACAGGGAAATGACGGATTAAGAGTTGACGAGACACCTTCCGGAATGATAAATCGTATAGGCCTGCAGAATGTCGGAGTGGGGAAATTTATTAAAGAAAAAATTCCTTTTTTAAATACCTTATCCCTTCCTGTTATTGTAAATATAGCAGGCTTTAGTATTGAAGAGTTTGTCAGTATTATTGAAAAACTCGATAAGTTTTCAGTTGTATCAGGATATGAAATAAATGTATCCTGTCCAAATGTAAAAGAAGGCGGGATTTTTTTCTCTGCAGATAAGAAATTATTTGAGAATCTGCTTACAATTATAAGAAAAAAGACTAAAAAATTTATAACAGTTAAATTATCTCCTTCTGAAGGAAATATGAAAGAGTTTTTAAAAATATCTGAGAATAGCGGTTGTGATGCTGTTACTGTAAATAATACTTTTAAAGCATTAAAGATTGATGTTTATAAAAAGAATATAAAAATAAAAGGCGGTTTATCAGGACCTGCTATATATCCGATAGTTCTTAATAATATATATGAAGCGTATAATATTGTTAATATTCCTATTATAGCCTCAGGCGGGATATATAATACTGATGTTGCACTTCAGTTTTTAATGGCCGGGGCTTCCTTGATAGAAATCGGCTCTGCAGGTTTTGTTAATCCGAATATCTTTACTGAGGTTATTGACGGGCTGAACTCTTTTGTAGAACAGAATGGATTAAATAGTATAAAAGAAATTATAGGAGCAGTGCATGATAAATAACAGATTTATTGAAAAATTTAATGCTATTACTGAAAGAAACAGCTCTTTTTTATGCGTGGGGCTTGATACTGATTATGAAAAGATTCCGCAGCATTTAAAGAAAAAAAACAGACCTAAATCTATATTTAAATTTAATAAGATCATAGTAGATGCTACAAAAGATTTAGTATGCTGTTATAAGCTAAATTCTGCTTTTTATGAAGCAGAAGGAAGTGACGGTATAAAAATTTTAAAAGAAACCGTTAAATATATAGGTGGTAATGTGCCGATAATAATAGATGCAAAGAGAGGAGATATCGGAAACAGCTCTAAAATGTATTGCAGATTTGTTTTTGAATATCTTGATGCTGATGCTGTAACTGTAATGCCGTATATGGGATATGACTCTATGAAACCGTTTATTGATTATACAGAGAGATTTGTTTTCCCTGTTGTTTTAAGTTCGAATAAAGGAGCACTTGATTTTCAATATTATGTGAGTAAAGGTAAACCTTTGTATAGAGAAGTAATTGATAAGATAAAAGATAATGAGAATGTAGGTTTTGTTTTTGGTGCCACCAAGCCGGAAGATATAAAAAATATTCGTGATGCAGGAATAAATAACATGTTATTAATTCCTGGTATAGGCAGTCAGGGCGGTGACCTTGAAAAAAGTGTTAAATTTGCATTTATGAATAGCAGTAAAGCACTTTTTAATGTGTCGAGAAGTATTATTTATAGTGGTTCCGGCAAAAATTTTGCTTATAGTGTAAGAAGTACTGCTGAGAAGTATAAAAATATGATAATTAGTCATATTGAGGTGTAATTTTTAGTTGACTAAAAAAAAATATATATTAAAATATATTATAAAATGGAACAAATATGGAAGAAGAAAAGAAGATAAAAGTTTTAGTTGCTGATGATAATGAAAGCATTTTGACTTTGCTGCGTGTTCAGTTAATAAGCGAAGGCTATGAACCTGTTCTTGCCCGTAATGGAAAAGAAGCACTTGAAAAAGTATATGACACCAAACCGGATATAATACTGCTTGATGTTATGATGCCGGAAAAAAACGGTTTTGAAGTGGCAAAGGAGATAAAAGAAGACAAAGAATATAATTATATTCCTATTATAATGGTAACTGCCAGAGCAGAGTTTGAATCTAAAACAACAGGAATAGAAAGCGGTGCAGACGATTATGTTACTAAACCTATTGATTTTAAAAATTTGCTTCTTAAGATAAAGGCGCTTCTTAGAATTAAAGAATTAAATGAAGAAGTAAGACTGCAGAAAGAGAAAATGGAAAAAGAACTGCAGCTTGCTAAAAAATTACAGGAAAAATTATTGTCTTTTCCTATCCCGGAATTTTCTAAAATTGAACTTTATTCTAAATATATATCATCTTCAAATTTAAGCGGGGATATATTCTTTATTAAAGAGATTGACAAAGAAAAATGCTTTTTTGTGGTTGCAGATGTATCCTGTGAAGGCGTAGAATCTGCTTTAATAATGTTATTATTTAATTCGTTTTTAAGGTACGGCATAGAAAAGTATGGAGCTGAAAATATAGAAGAATTAATGTTTTTCCTTAATAATGAACTTCTTAATATGGACATAAATAATAATTTTATAACGGTATTTGCCGGGATAATAGATGCACCTGCAGGGAAATTAAAATATATAAGTGCAGGACATATAGATGCCTTTATCTATAAAGATAAAGAGAAATATGAAATTTTACCTGCTACTTCAAGTTTACTCGGCGGTTTCTTTACTGTTGAATTTAAAGCTAAAGAAATTAAATTATCAAAAAATGATAAACTTCTGGTATTTACTAAAGGATTACTTGAAAGTATTGATCAGAAACTGGCAGAGACTCTTGATTCGGAAAAAACAGCTGCTATATTAAATGATAGTTATAATGATAATTTGAAGTTTATGCTTGATAATGTCTTAAAAAATATAAATGAGAATGTTGAAAAAGATATAATACTTTTAGGTTTTCAGTTAAAATAGGGGATTAGGATAATATGCTTAATGATGTAAATATTTTAGCAGAAATAAGAAATTTCGGATATAAAAGTACTTATTTAATTGAAAAGGATAGTGAGAATTTTCTTCTTGAAAAAATAAAAATTAACGATGAAAGTTATCTGGAAGAAGTAGAGAATGAAATAAAGAAAATTCAGAATTTAAAAATAAAAGTGTTTGTTGATATAGTTGATTTCGGTGTTGAAAATAAGTATTTTTATATCAGAAAAAAGATTTATAAAAACAGCAGAAGTATAAGTAATATATTAAAAGAAGAGACTTTTTCCATCGAAAAAATTAAGCGCATAGCAGTAACTCTCTGTAATATTGCAGAGTATTTTCATAAAAACAACATATTATTTTTAAATTTTAATCCTGACAATATATTTTTTGATGAGAATGATAATATAATGGTTGACAATTTCGGTCTGCTGGAAAAGAAATTGGCTAAACTTAACGGTATTATAGATGTTCGAAAATCTCTTGTACATACTGAATATATTGCTCCGGAAGTATGGCATGATAAGGCAAATTCTGCATCTGATTTTTATAGTATCGGACTTTTAATAAGCAAACTTGCTGCTGATATTGAAATTGAGAAACTTAATCATAAGAAACTTCCGATAAACCTTAAAAAATACGGAATAAAAGATTTTAATGTTGTTGAATTTGTCTTAAAAAGTACTCAATATTTCGAAGAAAATAGAATAAAAAATTTTGATGAATGCAGGAAAGTACTTACAGAATTAGAACCTTTAATGGTACGCGGAGGTGTGTCAAAGGGCAAAGTTTTGCTGTTCTCTTTTATTAGTGTAATTACTGCTTTTATATTATTGTCTGTTTTTTTAATGATTATAAATAAGTATACAGTTAAAGAACTGCTTGTTAATTATCAGCTGTTTTTGGGTATCAA
>CAYQNP010000179.1:0-2584 GCA_964418785.1 uncultured Spirochaetia bacterium
TAATATTCTATCTTTTCTTACCCGGATAGAAGCAGTATCAAAATTCTGATAAAGATATATTTTATCACCAATATTTCCGTTAGTAGCATTTAAAGTTAAATAATACCAGAAACTTCCATATGAAGGTAACCCATTAGTATAGCCTGTACCGGTAATAGCAGAAGTAATATCTTCACCTGTAGAATAGTTAGTAAATGCATAAGTCCAATTATTATTATTGCTTAATTCAGTTGATTTTAATATAAAATCATCATTATATATACCTGTATTTTTTGTTTTAATGAGAATTTTTTGAGGAAATCCCCTGTGGATGAAAATATTTAAAGTATTTGTACTATTATAATTTGTAGTATTATAATTAGCCCCAAGATTATTTGTTTTAAAAAATATATCCGGTATACCTCGTTTTATAATACCGTTTAAAGAACCGACATCTCTTTTTAAAGGCTTTGTCACAGATTCAACTATAAATTTAAAATTTATGGTATTTCCTACTGCAGAATTAGTATCAGAGTCGCCTCCCCATTTAGAGAAAATCCGCACTTTCACATCTCTTGATTCAAGATATGAAAGATTAGTAAAAACATATCCTGAATTTGTAACTTCTGCTGTTATATCAGTTCCGGTTAAAACATCTATATATTTCACATTCCAATTGGTTATATTCCCTCCATTATTAGAGATATAAGATATAAGTCTAAAACTTTCAACACTATGTCCTTGATTTTTAACAGTTACAAGCGAATTAGTATTAGTAACACCGCTTATTATATCCACATCGTCAGACTCGTATGAAAAATCAGTAGAACGAGTTGTAGTACCCCATAAACCGTTTACCAGAAAATCCGGTTCCAATTCAACTGCTATGTTAGTAGATACAACCACATCTCTTTGAGTATCCACCTCTTTTGAAAACGCAGTAAATCGAATTGGCGCAGTATTATCCGGGATTGCACTCAATACAGGATTTTTAACAAGCATTACCATAAATGCTTCATTAGTTTCAAGAGAAACATCATAACCTGCAGAATCTGTGATTTGAGATGTAATATCAAGCATATTTGTGTAGTTATAATATTTGATTACCCAGTTAGTATATATACCGCTCCCCTGTCCGTGCAATGTAATAATATCGCTTTCTGTAGGACTTCTGTTAATTATTTTCAAGTAATTTGTACTTTTTTCTTCCGCTGAAATTTCTAATCTGCTGTAAATTCTCTGCGTCTGGCCGTTTGTTTCATACACTGTACTTCCTATAAACGAAGCAGAATTAGTATTGGTAGAAATTAAAACATCGGGTCTTAATTTTTTGTTATATGGTCTTACATATACTACATCTTTAACAGATGCTTTATTCGTTGAGAATGCTTCTACTTTTATATTAAGCCACTCTCCACTCGGGACATTAGTATTGGGTGTAAAATCAAGCCTGAAAGTCTTATACTCATTGTGTACCATATGAAAATTGGTTCCATTACTATTGGTGAAACTATATGTTCTATCAACATAATTTATTCCTTCTTTTATATAATAAGAGAAATTCCAATTTGAACTGCCTGTTGGTTCTATTTTCATCTTTATAGTATCAACAGATTCACCATTATTATTTAATCTCAGATAAAATGATAAAGTTCTGTCCGGAACAGTTTTCAGCAGCAAATATTGTGTAGCAACAGTATTTGTCCAGCTGTACAGATGTTCCCCTGTTCTGGTCAGGAAATATTTAGTAGGAGAAATATATAAATCCGGCTGTTTCTTAGAAGCCTGATAAGTTATTCGTGCTTTTTCAAGTCTCAAAGGGTCATCAGTAGGAGTTGTAAGTGTAGATTTAACATCAAAATTAAGAGTTAGAGTATCATTAGTAATTACAGATACCTTCGGATAAATAATAGTCTTTAAGAGATTAGTTTTAGCAGGAGGAACAGTACAATTATACGGAAGAACTGCTCTTTCTCCTGCCGTTACATTAGTAATATAAATAAACCAATTAGTTGCCACTCCATAAGTGAAGTTAGTAGTTGCAGAGATATTAATAGTATCCGTCCAGACACCGTCATTTTGAAGAAGAATATAGTTAGTATGTCTTTCTTCAAAATTAAGGACAAACGAGTTTGCATTAGTACTTATCTGCTGAGTTGAAACAGAAACAGATTCATAAATATCATCACCCAGATAAGGTTCATTTTTATCTCTTTTTATTAATAAATCAGGTTTATATTTCCATGCAGTACACTGTAATCTCACAGAATCATGCAAACCCACACCTCTGTCAACATAAGAAAATACATAATCATAGAACTCCTGCCCTTCAAAGGAACTTGTGGTAGGAGTTATTTCAACTCTAATAATACTGTTTGAGCCTGCAGCAAGGTTTTTAAAAAGCACCCCTGTCCAGGAAGTGACTGTAGAAGTAATGTCATTATTATCTTCATCAAAATATTTTACATCAAAATATGTATTTCCGCTATAACCATATACATAAAAATCAGCATTAGTATTTCCTGTATTTTTTATCTGTACATAATAAACAGCTTTATTAACGCCATCTGCAATAACATACTGATTAGTACTCTGTGTTTCCCCT
>CAYQNP010000180.1:0-4271 GCA_964418785.1 uncultured Spirochaetia bacterium
AGTGTATATAGACAAGTTATATGTTTCAGGAAAGAATTTAAATCCGGACGATGTTGTTCCGGAATCACTTAAACAGCCTGTTGTTTTAAAACGACCGCAGGGAAATGTAGATATTACCGGCACCGGTGTCTCTGAATACAAATGGGCACCGGAAATATCACACCAGGTCTACAGCACAGTTAAATTAAATTTTAATGCACGGGTTTTAAAATTCGGTATCCACACAGAGTTATTCACCAAATATGTTGAATTCGGTAAGGCTGCTTTTATTGACGAAGAGAATAACATAACAGAACTTAAAGAGAATAAACCGGGAGTTGAGATTACTTCTATTCAAGTTAGTGTTAAAGACCCCTTCCCGTATGTAACAGATATACTTATAGGAAATTTATATGAAGATTTTTCTGATTATACATATTCATTATATCATACAGATTACGGAATACTCGGGTATAAAGGTATAAAGATTCAGGGCGGTATGATAAATGTTAATTACAGAATGATGATAATAAAGAAAATTTTTTCTTCATATCTTGCAGCAGGAGAAGTCTTAACATATACTCCGTATTTTTATTTAAAAGGTATATATGTGTATGATAATAATATTGCTCATGTAGCGGATACAGGCCTTGTCAGCGACACAACTGTAAGCAGTTCTTCTACAGGTGATTTTGAATCTAAACTTATATCCCGCGAAAAGACCTATAATGTCGAAATTGGTCAGGATTATTTTAATAATAAATTACATATTGCTTTAATTGCAGGAGAAAATTATTATAGAGAATATGCTGATGCAAAATATCAGTCGTCAGGGTATGAACTTCAGGATTATATTTATAATTATACATATTCTTCGCCTATTGTAAAAGTGGGACAGATGTATCTTTTGGAATTGCGGCTTATAAACCCTTTCTGGGATTTCTTTGAAATTAATTTGAAAATAAGGGATATCGATAAAGATTATAAACCGGCTAATAGAAAAATCCCGTCTTATTTTGATGAGATTAATTCAGGTGTATATGGCACTTCATATAGAATTTCCCAGGCTTTTTCTGCATGGCGATATATTATTGCAGCGGAAGGAAATACCCTGTTCAGAAAATATAATGAAAAGTATTACAGAAATTGGTTTAGATTCGGCGGCAATATAAACAATATATATAATATGGGTTTCGGACTGTTTGGTGAATTAAAAAAACAGAATGATAGGTATTATTCTGATAAAGATAATACACTTAATATAAAGAATGAAGAAATGAAAAGTCTTATTTTTCAGATAACATATAGTCCAACTTCCAAATTGCGAATATTGGAAGAGCAGAGAATAGACAGAATTATACATCCGGATACTGATACAACTTATGAGTCTTTAAGATTTTATCTGCTTAGTGAATATTATATTAATTATAATGCAAAGTTGAAATTTGAAGGAGTATGGTTTAAATACGGTTCACAGTATTGGGAACCTCATACTTCTCCGTATGATGACAATTATTACAAATTATATCTTGAAATAAATTTTTAGTTCTTTCCTGACAGTTGTTTTAAGTGCCTGTATATTTACAACTTGAGATTTTCACAGGAATATACGGTTTAAGAAGGAGGGAGAAAACAGTATGGATATTAATAACGGTAAATTTTATTTGAATGGAAAAGAGGTTTTTATATTTTCAGGTGAAGTTCATTATTTTAGAATCTATAAGAATCAATGGCAGGATAGAATAAAGAAAGCAAAGAGAGCAGGGCTTAACACTTTAAGCAGTTATATTCCATGGTCATGGCATAATATAAAAGAGAGTAAATTTGATTTTACAGGGAAAACTTTTCCTGAGCGTGATATTGTTGCGTTTCTGGAATTATTAAAAAAAGAGAGAATGTATTTTATTGCAAGAATAGGGCCTGTTAGCAACGGAGAGATTATATACGATGGTTTGCCGGCATGGCTTCTTGAAAAATATCCGCAAATTAAATTAAAAGATTATGCAGGCAGAACAAATCCTTATTCAACTTTAATAAATTACCACCATCCAAAATTTCTTGAAAAAGTAAAAAAATGGTATGACAGACTTTTGATTATTTTAAAAAAATATGTTATTCAGAATAATGGGCCTATTATTTTATTTCAACTGGATAATGAGATATCAATGTTGAACTGGCTGACAAAAACCCCTAATTATACTTCTGCAAATACAAAATTATTCCGGAAGTTTTTGAAGAATAAGTTTAATAATATAAAAAATTTGAATAAGAAGTTGAATACAGGATATAGGGATTTTAATGAGATAAAGCAGCCGGATGGCAATTTTAACAGGAAACTCGGCGCATTTTATTTTGAATGGACTGAATTTTATAGAGAGTATTATGCATCTTATTATAAAAAATTATATGATATACTTAAATCACACAAAATAGAACTTCCTGTTATTGCAAATATTCCGCAGATTTATGATTATGATGTTAAAGGCAGAGGCAATATGGGAATAATGACTACAAGTATGTTTAAAAATTTCGGAAAGTATGTAAAGGATGTAATTTTCGGCGGAGCATATCAGTATAGGCGGTTGGATTATGAGAATTTTACGGATATAACAGCAATGTCTGAGGTAGTGAGGATGATTACTCCTGAAGGAAATCCTGTTATATGTGCTGAGATGCAGACAGGGATTATGTTTGATCGGCCGGTTTTATATCCGTCGGATGTTGAACTTAATATAAAGGCTTCTGTTGGTTCCGGATTAAACGGAATAAACTGTTATATGTTTGCCGGCGGCGTTAATTTTGATGATTTCGGCGGATTTGGGAATTATCATAACTGGCAGTCGCCTGTTTCGGACTCCGGGAAACTCGCTCCCCATTATGAAAGCGTCTCTAAACTCGGTAAGTTCCTTAAAAAATTCGGACAAATAATATCAGAAAGTAATAATGTTTATGAAATAAATATAGGCCTTTATCTTCCGTATTATCAGACAGAATATCTTAAAGGGGACTTTGTAGATGATCTCCAGGCTCGCAGAGATACTATGTTCTTTGACGGTCTTTTGAGATTAATTAGATTAGCCGGTTTTAATTACAGATTTGTGGATGTGCTTTCTGAAGATTTAAGTAAATTGGATAATCTTTTTCTTTTTTCTCTGGAATTTATGGATAGAAAAACTCAGGAGAAAATAATAAAATTTATCGGCAGCAATAAAAAGATGCTTATCTATCCTGTTGTCCCTGAGTATGATCTTGGCTTTAGAAAATGTACTTTGTTAAAAGATTATCTTGGAATAAGAAATATTAAGGATAAATTCGGAGCAAACAAAATAATGAAAAAAAATTCCGATTTTAAATACTACGGCGGAGACCATATATATACTTTTGATATTAATAAGAAAAATTCATCTCCGCTTTTTTTTGATACTGATAAACATATTACCTCTTTTGTTGTTAATAATAATAAATCTAAAGTTATTATAGCAGGTTTTGATTTTACACATAAATTTGATTATCAGATTGAGTTTATAGAAGAATTTATCAGTTTGCTTAATATAAAAAAAGAAATTAAAAGTAATAATAAAAGAATTGATGTTGTTCTTAAAAAAGGAAAAAGTACTGATATTTTATTTATAACAAATTATACAGAACTTGTTGAAAAAGATAATATTAATTTAAGGTCAGGCAAATTTCCTGTTGATATGCATATTAAAGTGCCGGGTAGAACAGGTATGATTCTATTTGTTAATTATAAATTAAATGATGAAATACTTTTCTATTTTATTACTTCAGAGATTAAGGATATTAAATACAGTAAGAATAAGATAATAATAGATTTTATTAATGTTACGGGTGATACCTTATTCTGTTATAATAGTAAATTTTCGCTTGAATACAGCGGAATAAAGAAATATGTAAAAAAGGGAGCCGGATATAATTTGGTAAAACTAACTGCAGATACTGAAATTTCTAAAATTATTCTTAAATTTTAATTTTTAATCCGTCGTAAGCAAGTTTGACATTTTTCGGCAGTTCTTTATTTGTTTTGGCGTAATCAAATTTATGTGTTAAATGTATAAAGAGCGCCTGTTTTGGTTTTAATTTTGATACAATCTCTACAGCCTGTTCGAGATTAAAATGTGTGGGATGCGGTTCATACCTTAATGCATTTAAAATTAATAAATCAAGATTTTTTAAATTACTCATTGTTTTTTCCGGCAGTCCGGAGGCATCTGTTATGTATGCAAAGTTATTGAACCTGAAGCCTGTTATTTTTAGTTTTCCGTGATATACCA
>CAYQNP010000181.1:0-3603 GCA_964418785.1 uncultured Spirochaetia bacterium
CTTATGAACTTGTTGTCTATGAACTTTCTTTAGGATATGCATTTCATATAACAGACAAATTATCCTTCGGCATAAAGCCCAATTTGAACTATGCAACATATGGGAGGGCACATAGTGATTCAGGATTCGGCTGGAGTTTTCATTTTGGAATACTCTATTTTGTATCTAAAAGACTTCATGTGGGATTAAACTATCATTCTAAAATAAAAATCAACTGGGGACATCACGGGGATATATCTAATTTAGAAGAAACTTTTCCGGATACATCTAATGCAGGAATTGCCTATTTACTGACGAAAGAACTTATAATGGATATAGACATAGAACATCAAAACTGGAGAGGCATAAAATATGTTGCCGATGGTACAGATATTGCTCCTACAGACAAAATAGAAACAGGATTATTTAAAACTTTCCATCCTCACATAGGCTTAATATTTCTCGAAGAAAATACAGGTGCTCATTTTAGAACAGGACTCTCAACAGATTATTATCTGCACGAAGACGGAACAGGAGAAACACAGTTATTATGGAGCATAGGAGTTGGGGCATATGCTTTTAAAATAATAAAATTTGAAGTTACAGCTGTTGACAGTTTTTTTATGCATTTCATAAACAGTAAGAATAACAGAATAGAAACAATTCAAATAACAGCTGAATACAGATTTTAAGAGGTGCACGAAATGCCCAAAGAGATAAGTTTTACTTTTCCGGAAAACAGCAGAGTAAAAATAATATTAAAAAAAGGAGACATCACAAACGAAGATACAGATGCAATTGTAAATGCAGCAAACTCTTATTTACAACACGGCGGAGGAGTTGCAGCTGCAATTGTTCGTAAAGGCGGATATGTAATACAGGAAGAATCAAATAAAATAGGCTTTGTTAAAACAGGGGAATGTGCTGTAACTAATGCAGGAAAGTTAAAAGCAAAAAAAGTAATTCATACTGTAGGCCCTGTCTGGGGCTCAGGCAATGAAGATTCAAAACTCTTCAATGCAACTGTTAATCCGTTGCGCGAAGCTGAAAAATATAATCTGCAGTCAATATCATTCCCTGCTGTAAGCTCCGGGATTTTCGGGTTTCCTAAAGACAGATGTGCTAAAGTAATGCTTTCCGCTGTAAAGTATTTTGTAGAAAAAAATCCCGATACCAAATTGAACGAAATAAGATTTTGTATAATAGATAATCTTACTTTTAATATATTTAAAAAAGAGTTTGAAAAATATATAAACAATGAATAAATATAAAAAAATATACAATAAACTTGACTTATTATACGAAAACTTTAGTTTTTCTATAGGAGAAAACTTATGAAAGAAGCAATTGAAAAAGTTATAGCTGAAGAAAAAAAATTAGATCAAAATATTGCTGATGCAAAGAAAAAAGCAGAAGAAATAAAAAATGAAGCAACAGAAAAGGCAGAAGAAATTATTGCAAAGAAGGTCAAAGAAGCACAAACACGGGCAAATGAAATACTGAAACAGGCAAAACGGGATGCTGAAATTGAAAGAAAAAATCTGCTGGATAAAGCAAAATCAGAAGAACAGTATTTATATAATGAAGAAAAAATTAATGAAATTGCAGCCAAAATTCTCAATAAATTTATTTCAATTTAGAGGCAAAGTTTATGTTTTCAGATATAGCTAAATACGGTTTTTTAAATGCAAAAATTCGAGCACGCATAGGCAATATATTAAACGAAAAAGAGCTCACAAAATTAAGAAGTGAATACAAATATTATGATTTAATAAATTTCCTTGTTTCAAATAATTACATAGATGAGAAAGAACTCTCTTTTAAAAAAGATGTGAAGGAAATAGAATTTTTGCTCTTTTCCCATCTTATAAATGATTACAAATATATATACTCCAGCATAAAAAGCGGGAACTCTGTATTAAGAAATTTTACAAAATTGCTTTTACAAAAACTTGAAATCTCCAACTTAAAAAATGCTTTAAGACTATGGTTTACCAAAAATTTTTCTGACGAGAAATATATATTAAAAAAAGAAATTTGTTATCCCATTGATTATGATTCAATATTGAATGCTTCTAATTTCGAAGAAATTCTTAATTCTTTAAAAAAAACACCCTATTATAAATATATTACAGATGCAACTGACCAAAAAAATTTATATCCAATAGAATTATCTATTGACAGAGGATTTTTTAAAGACTTATTTGCACAAATAAAAGCACTTGACAGTAATGACAGACAAATAATTAAAAAATTTATCGGCTTTGAAGTTGATGTTCAAAATCTGCTTTTATTATTGCGTTACAAAAATTATTACAAACTTGATTTTAATTCTGCTCTATCAAATTTAATTCCGTTCGGAAAGAATTTTAACGAAAGCTTTCTTAGAGATGTTTACTCTAATGATGATATAAACATTGGGCTGTCCGAATTTATAAAAAACACCCCCCAGTATCTTATAAACGAGATATCTGATAAAATAAATAAAGAAGTTAATCTGAAAAATAAAATGGTTCTAATTGAAGATTTACTATCTCAGGCTATTCTTTCAGAAGTATATAATATTCTGGGGAAATATCCGTTCTCTATCGGCATTGTTATTGCTTACTTTATATTAAAAGAGATTGAAATTAAAAACTTAATTTCTATTGTAAATACAAAATACTACGAATTGAAAGAATAAAATAACTCTTATCTCCTGCCTGATACGCAACTGCTCATATAAACTACAAAATATATGCAAACAAGATAACACTCAATACTTGCGTACAAAATATATGCAAAACCAAACATCCGGATTCAAGCTTCTTTTTATAATTATTTATATTTATAAAATTATAAAAAGCACTCTGGCACGATAATTGTATTATAATTTATACTTAAAATTTTATTGGAGGTTTTAACTATGTTTTTACGATTCACATTAAGTTTAACATTTTTATTAAGTTTTACTGCACCTATGTTTGCGCAGGAAGGAAGCGGAAACAACATTGTCAATCAACTGGTTGACAGTGGAAATGTATTGTTTCTTATAATAGGAGCAGTAATGGTATTTTCAATGCACGCAGGCTTTGCTTTTTTAGAAGCAGGTACTGTTAGAAAGAAAAACCAGGTAAATGCTTTTGGAAAAATTCTTGTCGATTGGGGTATATCAACAATGATATATTTTCTGATAGGGTTTCCACTGGCATACGGAATCTCTTTTTTAAAACCTGTTAATGTATTATTAGCGCATAATGGATTTAATGTATCACATTTCTTTTTCTTACTGACATTTGCAGCATGTATTCCCGCCATCATATCCGGCGGTATTGCAGAGCGTTCTAAATTCTGGACACAGTCATTAGCAGGAGCAATACTTGTTGCAACAGTATATCCTTTATTTGAAGCATTAATATGGGGCAAATGGTCAACAGGATTTTTTCAAGGCACATTAATAAAACTTTTCGGACAACCGTTTAAAGATTATGCAGGCTCTGTAGTAGTTCATTCAATGGGCGGATGGTTGGCGCTCCCTGCAATAATATTAATGGGTCCAAGAATCAACAGATATAATCCTGCACACAATATAACAAAAGCAAGTAATCTCCCCTACCTTGTACTTGGTTCATGGATACTTGCAGT
>CAYQNP010000182.1:0-4605 GCA_964418785.1 uncultured Spirochaetia bacterium
TGATAATGGTATAATTGTTGATGAATTGGAATCGCAATTCGGAATAAGGGAAATTACATTTGAACATAATACTGATGATGAGTGGGTTCAGGAAATATCAACTCAATCTAACAGATTGTGGTCTATTGTCGGGAAACCGCATCCCTGGACCTTTGTTGTAAATAAAACAAGAATATTTATTAAAGGCTCTAATTTTTTACCGGTTGACAGTTTATTCCGTTTCACTAAAGAGAGATATGAGCTTTTTTTAGAACAGGCAAAGGAAGCTAATTTAAATATGCTGAGAGTCTGGGGCGGCGGTATTTATGAAACAGAGACTTTTTTTGATTTGTGTGATCGAAAGGGGATACTGTTATGGGTTGATTTTTGGCTCTCCTGTGCTGATTATCCGTTAATTCCTCAGGACTTGTTTATTAAAAGTGCGGAGAATATGATTACAGGAGTTAGAAATCATCCTTCTATTGCTTTATGGTGCGGAGGGAATGAATATAATCCTGATGCTCCTGAAAATAAATATCTTGTTGATAAATTGGCTGCAACTTGCTCTAATCTTGATCCTACACGCCCTTTTCATAGAGGCTCGCCTTATAAAGGTGATAGACATGGTGGAATTTTAAAGTTGCCTTCAAGAACCTCTAATAAATATAATGGCGATATATTAAATGGTGATCAAAGATTGGTGCTTTTCAGAAGTGAAGTTGCAGTATTAAGAAGTACTCCTGTTCTTGAAAGTATTAAAAAATTTATAAGTGAAAAAAATATATGGCCTATTAATGAAGATATATGGCAGTATCACCATGCCGTAATATTAGAGCAGAGAAGAGATAGTCGTGAATATAATGCGAAAAATGATATTGAACATTGGATTATGGCTACTCAGCTTACTCATGCAATAAACAGACAGTATAATCTTGAATATGCGCGGCTTTCTAAATATAGAACTTCCGGTATACTCGAGTGGTCGTTAAACGGGTGTTGGCCTTCTTTTCATAGAGAAATGATAGATTATTATGGGGTCCCTAAACCTGTTTTCTATGCTTATAAGAGAGCAGCTAATGATTATTTAATTGCTGCTGATATGGAAAAATATGTATATGACGGCAATGAAAATTTTAAAGTTAAAGTTTATGTTGTAAATGATACTAATTTAAGATTAGGAAAAGTAAATGCCAGAGCTGTTATTTATGATGCTGATATGAAAGAATTATACTCTTTTAATCAGGATTGTACAATAGAAAAAGATGAATCAAAAGAAGTCTTTACTATAGATTGGATAATACCGGGTGAATATCTTAAAAAAGTATTATTTTTATATTTAGAATTGACCCGGAATGAAGTTTTATTATCTGATAATTTTTATTGGTTTGGAATATCTGCTTATAACAGACCTGAAAAGCTCATTAGCCTTGACGGATATTGGCAGTATCAGGTGAATGAGGAGATTGAAGAGTTTGATTGGAAAGATACGGTTTTGCCGTCTTATTGGAAAAAGCCGCAAGAACCGCCGGAAGCAGGTAAGTCAGTGTTTTATAAAAAAGTATTTAAAATCCCTGATGAATGGAAAGGAGAAGAAATAGAATTGTATTCTGCCGGAATAGAAGGTAATGATGAGATATATTTTAATGATAAACTTATAGGAAAGACAGAAGAGGAGATGAGTGTACTTTTAAGACCTGACGAACTTACATATACAGAAGAGATTGAAGAACAGCGTCGTCGAGGCGGAGTGAGAATGAAAACAACTGAAGCTGCTTCTGACCTTGATAAAAAAGGCGGCTTGAAAAATGTTAGAATAAGTGCAGACCCGTTTACTACACCAAATTTGATTAAGAGATTCTATAAAATTCCTCAAAACATTATTAATTGGGGCGGAGAAAATACTGTTTTGATAAGATTGTATGGAGATTATGCTACCGGTATTTCAGAAACAATCTTTATAAGAAAAGCTGCTTCTGAAACAGAAAAAAAAGATGTAATAGAATATTATAATAAGGGAGAGTATTTTAAAGAAATTGGTAATCTTCCGGAAGTGAAGTTAAATGCAGAAGTGTTATATAAATCATTAAATATACCGCCAGCCGGTGAAATTGTTTTTAAAATAAAAATATTTAATCCTGCTGATAAATTGGCGTTCTTTGTAAATTTAAAATTGGACGGCATTGAGAATCAAGTCGGTCTATATTTCTCGGATAATTATTTTCCTTTATTACCGCATAGTAAAAAAACAGTTGAGGTTAAAGTGAAGAATAATATGAATTTTAAAGGAAAAGTAAAAACAGGGTTTGTGATTCGCGGTTGGAATGTAGTAGAACAAAAAATCAGCGAGCCTGTGGAAATAGAAGTAGAATAAAGTTTTAGTAATAAGACAGGAGAATTATTATGGATTTTAGAGCGCCTTTTAAATTGCCTCAAAATCGTGTCTGGAGAACATATCTTGGCGGAAAGTTGCTGGATGAACTCGTTGATATACATGAACCTAAAGATTCTAATTTCCCTGAAGATTGGATTGCATCTACTGTCCCTGCAGTTAATAAAGGCAGAGAAGATGTGTATAAAGAAGGAATAAGTTTTATTTATGATAATGGAACTAAAGTATATTTTGACGAATTGCTCGAGAATTATAGTACTGAATTGCTGGGTAAAGAGTATGTTGAAAAAATTGGGAAAAAAATAAATATTCTGGTAAAATTACTTGATCCTTCTATAAGATTACATTTACAGGTTCATCCTACTATAGAGTTTTCTAAAAAAGTATTAAATAGCGAGTATGGAAAGGCAGAGTCGTATATTGTTTTAAAAAAGCGTGATGAGAGTAAAGAAAGTTATGTATATCTGGGATTTAAGAGAACTCCTGAAAAAGAAAAACTGAAAGAGTTAATTCTTAATCAGGAAATAAATGAGATTATTAAGTATATAAATAAAGTGCCGCTTAATGTCGGAGATGTATATTTTGTTCCAGGAGGTTATCCTCATGCTTTAGGTGAGGATGTCCTGTTAATAGAAGTTCAGGAACCTACTGATTTCGTTGTACGATTTGAATTTGAAAGGGGCGGTTATGTATTGCCGGAATCTGCAAGATTTATGAATCTGGATATTGATACCGCTATGAATATATTTGAATATAAGTCTATGCCTCTTTCTGAATTAATGACTAATTATAATTGCGTCCCTAAAATTATAAAATCTGAATCCGGCGGTACTGAATTCAGTTTAATTGATGAAAGATATACAAATAGATTTTTAGTGAATAAAATAGTTGTTAATGATGTTTTTTCTGAAAATAATATTAATAGTTATCAAATTTGTATAGTTTCTAAAGGGAATGGTGTTGTTGAAAATGAATACGGAAAATTTAATATAAAATTCGGGGACAAATTCTTTGTGCCGTTTTCATCAAAACCATTTCGGTATAAGTCTGATTCTGAATTGGAAATTGTTAAATGTCTGCCGCCGAAATTATGATTTTTTAGAATGTATTTTTAAATATTCTTTTGGAGTTAAGCCTGTATACTTTTTAAATAAACGATAGAAATAGGATAAGTCATTAAAACCTGTTTCAAAACATACATATATAATTTCATTGTTACTGGTGCTCAGCATCTCCTGTGCTTTTTTTATCCGTATGTTGTTGAGATATTCTACGAATGTTATTCCGGTTACTTTTTTAAATATTCTTGTAAATTGTCGTTTGCTTAAATGTGCAGTATGTGCTATAGTGTCCAGTGTTAGTTTCTCATAATAGTGAGTTTCTATATAATCAAGTACATTTTTTATTATATTTTTGTTATACTCATCTTCATCGGTTTGATTAAATTCCGGCTCTTTTATTATATAGTGTCTTTTTATTAATAAAAGTATGTCTACAAGTCTGTTTTCTAAAAAAAGCTGGTAATCTTCATATTTATACTGTATTTCATATAACATATCTTTTAAGTTTAGTATAACTTTTGAAAGATTTGGCGAATCGATTGATATTATTTTATTTTCGTCATTTAGATTGTTATAAAATTCAGAGATACTGTCTAATTTTTTGTTTTTAAGTAATGCAGGATCAAACTCTAATACATAAACTATAGAAGTATTTAAATCCGGGATTAATTTGTGTTTGTCCATTTTATTGATGTATATAAAATCAAGATCTTTTACATTGAATTTTTTCCCGTTTAGATATAGAACTGCTTCTCCTTTTACCAGAAATAATATCTGTATTATTTTGTGGTAATGATACGGCAAGTCTTTAGTGTGATGTGCTTGATGTATTAAAATAGGAGTCTCTTTTGAAATATTGTTATAAATTAATTTAGCCTGCTTATTTGTTATATAATCTTTATCCATCATAAATATATTATATATTTTTTTTTCAAAGTCAAGTATATAAGAGGGACGGTGCAAAACTCTATTAATAATATGTTATATCCCGGCTTTTGCTGGAGTAAAAATCGTTCAATAAAATGTCTTGATAATCCAAGAAGTTTTAAAGGAAAATTATATAATAGAGAGAAAGGAGGAAAGGAAAATGAAAAGGATAATAATTTTAGCAACAACAATTTTATTAATAGCAGGGATAAACTCGTGTACAACATCTGAGAAGGCAAAGGATACAAA
>CAYQNP010000183.1:0-7688 GCA_964418785.1 uncultured Spirochaetia bacterium
AATATTAATTTCTGGAGAGACTGGAGAAAAGTTGTAAAATCAGTCAATCCGAATGCATATATAACCGGTGAAATATGGGAAAATGCTTCGCAATGGTTAAAGGGTGATGCATTTGATGCTGTTATGAATTACGAATTTACAAAAAGAGTATACAGCTTCTTTATAGACACAAAAAAGCCTTTGAAATATACTGCATCCGAATTTGATAAAAGTTTAAAAGAACTCCTTGCTTCTTATCCTATGCAGGTAAATCTTGTAATGCAGAATCTGCTTGATAGCCATGATACAGACAGAATAGCTTCAGGCATAAAAAACCCCAATAGATTTTTTGATGCTAAAAACAGACCGCAAGATAATGGACCTAATTATGATATGAGCAAACCGAATAAAAAAATATGGAACATTTTAAAACTAATACAGATATTCCAGTTTACATTTGTAGGCGCTCCTATGATTTATTACGGAGATGAAGTCGGGATGTGGGGGGCAGATGACCCTAATAATCGACAGCCTATGTTCTGGAAAGACCTAATGCCGTATAATAACCCTGAATATACTATTAATTACGACCTGTTAAATAATACTAAAAAATTAGCAAAAATCCATAATAAATATGAAGCGTTGAAAACAGGAACTTTTAATACTCTTGTTATAAATGATGCAAAAGGTATTTACGGCTATACTCGAAGCAGTGAATTTGAAAATGTATATGTTGTTTTAAACAATAAAAATAAAGCTCAGTCAATTACTATAACTATAAATACTTCAAGCAGAAAAATAAAAGATGTACTAAATAATAAAACATATACTGTAAAAAACAATAAAGTGAAACTCAGATTAAAACCCAAATACGGTGTAATACTGGTTGATAAACTATGACGGAAGAGGAAAATTTAGTTTTACATAAAAAAGTAGGACTCACAGGACTTATTTTTCTAATTCTTATTATAAGTCTTACTTTTTATCTTATTATTAAATTTTCCGCAGCAGATACTTATGATGTAAAAGTACGATTTTTATTTATAGGGAATCTTAAAAAAGGTGCCCCTGTTAAATTTATCGGCGGTCTGGATATAGGATATGTAAAAAATATTTATATAAAAAATCAAGAAGTTGAAGTCCTTCTTGCAATAAAAAAAGATTTTAATATCAGAGAACATGCTGAAATAAGTATATTCAGCATAGGTATGCTCGGAGATAAATTTATCAATATCACCCAAAATTCATCATCAGGCAAATTTATAAAACCGGGTACCACTCTTATTGGAAACAGTGCATTAGGTCTCGAAGTAGTACAACAGAACCTTGCAAAATTCTCTGATACTTTAACTGCAAACAAAACAAATCAGCAATATAAAAAATTAGATATATTACTAAATGAACTATCAAAAAAATTAAGAAGATTTAATTATCTGATTTACAATTTTAGGCCTAATCTGAAACAAACTTTAAGAAAAGGAAAAGCAAAAACTGAAATGTTTAACTCAAAAATAAATCAAATTAAAAAAGCAAAAGTAATAATCACAAATCTTAAAGAATTATCTAAAGCAGAACTATCTATTAATAATTTTTATGCCTATATCAGTGAATTAAACTCTAATCTGGATCAGATTAATAATGAACTCGAAAATCTTCTGCATTCAGATATACTTACTTCTATCAATGATATCAAAAATAATAAAAAAAATTTATATCATCAATTAATTTATAATGAAAAATTATATGATATAATAGAAGAAACTATTGAAAATTTAGCAGACTTCAGCGAAGAAATCGCTGATAACCCTTATAAAATATTTTCTCAAGAATAAAAAGCATATATAACCCGACCTGATTTAAATAGCTTTCTGAACAGCGCCGGATTTTAAGCACTGAGTACATACCCACATCTTTTTTGCTGTACCTTTGTAAATAACTTTCATTCTCTGTACATTCGGTTTCCAGCGTCTTCGTGTCTTTTTATGAGAATGACTGACATTATTTCCTGTTACAGGTCCTTTTCCGCATATCTCACATTTAGCCATTTATCTACTCCTAATCTCTAATTTCAAATGTGTAATAGTTTACTCTATTTAATTTTAATGTCAACTTTTTTTTTATTAATTTGGGGACGGTGCGCCTTTTTTTAATGTTTTTGAATATGCTGTTATAAACGATATTACAGGTATCGTTAATATAAACCCTATGGATCCTGCTATTGCTTTTGTAAACTCTACTCCTAAAAACTCAAGATTAAATATCTGCAATAAGGAATTATGACCTTCGCTCCAGACTAATATCATTCCTATATTTAAACCGGTATATGCTAAAAAAAGTGTATTCGCCATTGTCCCGGTTATGTCTTTTCCTATATTTATACCGCTGTTGAATAACTCCTTGAAACTTGCTCCTTTATTTATTCTTTTAATCTCATCCAATGAAGAATAAAGAGATATACTTACATCTGTCAAAGCTCCTGTTGCTCCGAATAAAACAACTGAATATATTATATTCCCTATATTTTTTATATTATTATGATTAAAGTTATAATTAAAATAATTCAGCATTTGAATAGACTCAATACTCGATCCGTTTACATATAATATTTTTCCTATTAGAAACGCAAAAAAATACACAAATATCCCGCCTATAAAAGTACTAATTAAAGTTATTTTAAACATTTTAATATCTTTTGCAAGCAGCAAAAGAATAATTGTTATTATTAAAAAATTGGTTAATATTGTTGCGAATATAACAGGTACACCATAAGCAATCGCCGGCACAAAAAAGAAGATAAAAACAGATATTGATATTGCCAGAGACAAAAATATTCGTATTCCGTACTTCCACCCTGCAAACAGTATAAGCAATATAAATAAAAATACAATTAAATAATAAATTGTGTAAAATCTATACCGTTCAACCACTATTGCCCGTTTAATTTTTCCTGCCTTCATCTGCAGCCATATGACAGCCCTGTCCCCCTTTCTTATCTTTATATCATTCTTATTTCCCCACAGAAAATTGTTTACATTTACATACCTGCCTTTATATTCCCCTTCCAATATCTTCATTCTTATCTTCTCTATCTCAAAATCATAACTCTTTTCTTTGCTTACTATCTTACTTGCCTTTCCATAAACATACTTTTCCCTTTTTCTATATCTATACATCTTAGTAATCGGATGCCTGTATAACTCTTTATCCGGAGGAGAAATCCAGCCATATAATTTATAATTCATTGTACTTATCATTAAAAATAATAAAATAAAAATTACAGGCTGATGCTTTCTATTGGTAAATATAAAACTTCCAAGCAGAATTGTCAAAGGCGCAGTAACAACAAGACCGAGAGAGGTTGTAAAAACAGGTATTAATTGAATAATAAAAAATTCCATATTAGTATAGCGTGTTGCCGGTGTTTTCATTATATAAAAATCAATCAAATATATTATTATACCTGCAAAAGATGCAAAAAAAAGAGTATTTACCATGGTACCTGTAATCTTCCTCGAAACATTTAATCCGCTTATAAACAAATTTTTAAAAGTAATATTTCTATTAGTTCTGTATATCTCAAATAATGCTGCAGCTGAATCAACTGCGATATCCATAATTGCTCCAAGACTTGCTATTATTATCCCGGAAATAAATAAATCCCCTATATTAGAAATATGAAAATTTTTTAAATTATTTGTAAAAATATTTAATGTGCGGCCTGCATAAGTATTTAATCCCAATATGTGAGCAGCTTTGAAAGATGCAAAGGTAAATAAATAAACTACTACTATTCCGGCTAAAGTACCAAGTGATGCTGCAACTATCTTTAATCTGTTATTTACAACAAGAACATAAGTAATGATAGCCCCTACTAATCCTATTAATATACTCAGTAAAACAGGTGAAACTCCGGACTTTACAAGGGGTATAAATACAAAAAATAATAAACCGTAAATTGCAAGTAATGCTAAAATTATTTTAAATGCACGAAATCGAACAACAAAAAATAAAAATAAGAAAAACAAAAATAAAACAGGTATTATTCTGTTACTTCTATGCTTAAAAGCAACATAACCTGTTAATTCATCATTTCCTATTTCAGATATATTTCCGATAATTATTTCATTTTTCTTTATTGAAATATTATATATATCCTGAGGATGTTTCCATATATAATTCTGCAGAAATGTTATTCTGTTCTTAAACTTTCCGTCTAATATCCTGACTTTTACATATTCAATATTTTTAAGATTTTTCTGAAACCTTTTAATATTAGTATAAGGCAGAATTTCAATAACTTTACATTTAGCATATTCTTCTGCTTGAAGTATAAAAGGAAAAGAAAGAAATAATAATAAATAAAAAAATTTTTTACGCATTAGAGCCTAATTCATATCCATAGTCAAGAGCAATTAAATTCATTTCAATTAAATTCTTTTTTTTATTCTGGAAAACATCTTTTATCTGCTGCACTAAAGAATCTTTAGAAATAAGATTTTTAAACCCGCACCATATGCCTGCCATAATAACATTAGCAATTTTTATATTACCTATTTCCTGTGCTTTATTATTTGCTTCAACCCATATAATTTTAATATCTTTTCGTTGGGGTTCAATTGATATCATATCCCTGTTTAAGACTGCAAAGCCGTCCTTTTTTATATTCTTTTCAAAACTTTTAAGTGCAGGTTCATACATAAGAATAGCAGTATCAGCTTCTGATACAACAGGAGAATAAATAACTTCATCGGAAATAGTAACAAAACTATTGGAAATACCGCCGCGCATCTCTGCACCGTAGGACGGTATAAGAGATACAAACTTATCTTCTCGCATAGCAGAATTTGCAAGTAAATACCCAAGTGAAATTATACCCTGACCACCCATTCCTGACAAAATTATCTTCTCATTCATAATTCGTCCTTAATTACTCCAAGCGGAAAAATTTTGACAAGTTCTTTATTTATGTGCTCTGCTGATTCTATTGGTGTCATCCCCCAATTCGTCGGGCACATAGAAAGAACTTCTACCATAGAAAATCCTTTATTGTCCATTTGTGCTTTAAACGATTTTTTTATAGCTGCTTTTGTTTTCATTATATTAGCAGGAGTATCAACAGCTGTTCTCTCTATATATTTAGCACCATCTACTGCATTTAGAATTTCACTCATTTTCATAGGATACCCTGCAAAATCAGTCGTTCTTCCTGCAGGCGTGGTCGTTGTTCTCTGTCCTAATAAAGTCGTTGGAGCCATCTGCCCGCCTGTCATACCATATACTGTGTTATTTATAAAAATAATAGATATGTTTTCTCCACGATTTGCTGCATGTAATGTTTCTGCAGCTCCTATTGATGCCAGATCACCATCACCCTGATATGTAAAAACAACCTTATCCGGATGCACTCGTTTAATACCTGTTGCTACAGCCGGCGGGCGACCATGCGCAGCTTCAGATACATCAAAATCCCAATAATCATACGCAAGTACTGCACATCCTACCGGTGCAATACCTATTATTTGCTCCTGTATCCCAAGTTCGTCTACAACTTCAGCAATTAATCTATGTACTATTCCATGTCCGCAACCCGGACAATAATGCATTCTTGCAGTGGTCATACTTTCCGGCTTCTTAAAAACCACTTTCATAACATCTTTACCTCATCGTATATCTGTTTTATCTTATCAAAAATTTCCTGTTCAGTGGGAACCCAGCCGCCGGCTCTGCCGAGAAACCATATCTTCGCATTTCCGTTCGCAGCTATCTTTACATCATCTATTAATTGCCCTTTACTCATCTCTACCACTAAAATTTTCTTGACTTTTTTGGCATACTCAAGTATAACAGACTCAGGAAAAGGCCATAAGGAAATAAGCCGTATTAATCCTGCTTTTATATTATGCTGCCTTGCTATGTCTATAGCACTTCTTGCTATCCTGGAAGGTGATCCGTATGCAACAATTATTATATCTGCATCTTCTACCTTATATAACTCATATCTGTTTATGTCTTTCTTTATCTGCTCATACTTTTGATGCAAATGTTCATTATGCATCTCAACTGCATTTTCAGGATGAAGCCATAAAGTTCGAGCAATATTTCTTTTTTCACCTTTTGCACCTTTTAAAGCCCATGGCTTTTCAGGAAGTTTATCTATATCTATAAAGTCCGGCAAAACAACCGGTTCACTCATCTGCCCGAGTAAACCGTCACCAAGTATTAATACAGGATTTCTGTATTTATCAGCAAGATCAAAAGCTTCAAATGTTAAATCTGCCAGTTCCTGAACACTGTTTCCTGCTAAAACAATTAATCTATAATCACCATGCCCGCCGCCGCGCGTGGCTTGAAAATAATCAGATTGTGCCGGAGCTATATTCCCTAATCCAGGCCCGCCGCGAACTATATTCACAAATACTGACGGTAATTCCGCTGCAGCAATATACGATATTCCTTCCTGCATTAAACTATAACCCGGACTGCTCGTCGTTGTCATTACCCTTGCACCTGCTGCTGAGGCACCAAATACCATATTTACAGATGCAACTTCACTCTCAGCCTGAACAAATACTCCCCCAACCTCAGGTAATCTGTGAGAAAAATACATCGGAATCTCATTTTGCGGGGTTATGGGGTATCCAAAAAAATATCGGCATCCTGCCCGAATAGCTGCTTCTGCTATCGCAATATTTCCTTTTAACAACTCCTTTTTCATAGCCATAATTTAAATCTTTTTTATTTCAATGTCAACCTTTTTTTCTCTCCCACCACGAATATGGGGACGGTGCGCCTTTTTTTAATTTTTTTTAAAAAAATTTAAAAAAATCAACAAAAAAATTTGTATATAATATATATAAACCATTTAGGAGGTGTAGTTATGCGTAAACCAAGATTTACTTTTCAAGGTGCTTTCCACCACGTTATGAATAGGGGACATAACAAGTCTGTTATTTTCCCTGAACCTGCGGATAAGCTCTTTTTTATCGATCTTATTAAATTAAAATCTAAACTCCTTAAAATCCGTATCTTCGCTTTCTGTGTTATGGATAACCATTATCATATTATCCTGCAAAATTCATCAGGAAAATTGTCAGACTTTATGAAACAGATAAACGGTATATACGGTACATATTACAGAAAAAAGTATGGCGGAGTTGGATATGTATTTCAGAACAGATATAAATCAACATTAATTCAGGATGAAAGATATCTTGATACTGTAATACTTTACACTTTATTAAATCCAGTTAGAGCAAATATAGCAGAAACAGCATTAGATTATAAATATTCAAGTGCAGGAGAATATTTTGTATATGAGAAGGATAGTATAACAGACAGAGAGTTTGTAGAAGGGATATTTCAGAGCAGAGAAATGTATATAGAGCTGATTGGGAAAAGAATACAGATAGAGGAGAAAACCACAAAGATAGGGAAGTATATAGGGGAAGGGGAGGAAGTAGAGCGGATAGTAGAAGAACATGACAGGCGGGCCTAATGTTTCAGTTAAAAGTTGGACAAAATGCAATTTTTAAAAGAGAGTCCCCAACGGCTTTTTGAGTCTGCAAATTAGCAATTATTCGCTTCCTCCTGGCTTCCGCTAATTTCCGTTTCCTCGCTTGCAAAATCCTCTCCGGTTTACCTCGATAGTATATCTTCGGCGGAAGATATTTTAAACTTGAATGATACCTCTCCTCATTATAATATTCTAT
>CAYQNP010000184.1:0-9740 GCA_964418785.1 uncultured Spirochaetia bacterium
TTATGAAATTATACAAAGTAAATAATGTAAAGAATAAAAAGGATTTAATTTTAATAGAAACCAGAAAATTAAACAGAGAGAAGTTGAAAAACAGTATAAATATAAGAGTTAAAAAAAATGGCTATTATAAGGCAGAATTAATTTTATCGGATAATTACGGAAATACAATAAAAAAAATAAAGTACTTCTGGATAATATCGTATGTTTACGGTATAAACTTGAAAAAAAGGATAAACGATATTTTAATAATACCGGACAAGAACAGTTATAAATTTAGCGATATAGGCAAAGCATTAATCATATTGCCGGATAAAGATATGTGGGTAAATATTTCATTAGAAAGAGGTAAGATTTATAAACAGAAGTATATCTTTTCAGAAGAAAATTTTGTTTTATATGATTTTCCTATAAATGAGAAGTATTCACCGAATGTTTATTTAACGGTAATGGCTTTTAAGAAAGGAAAGGTATACTACCAAACCGGCGAGATAAGTGTTCCAAAAATTTCAAAGTATTTAAAGTTAAAAACGAGTTTATCAAATTACGAAGCATATAAGAAATCTAATAATAAGATAAATGTAAAAATAGTAAATTATTGGGACCACGATGTAAACTCATATTTAATTGCTACAACATTAAATAATGGTTTTTATAATTTTTACAATATTAATTCTCCAGATATATTAAGCAAGTGGTTTACCAGGTTAAAGAATAATGTAGATTTTTTAAACAGTAATCAGAAAGCAAAAAAAGAAAAAAAGCGCCGGGGAAAAAAGTTGGAACCAGAGTTCGTATATAGCAAGTATTTACTGTATTCTACTTTAAATTATAGAGTGAAATATATTCCAAAGGAAGAAGAGTATAATTACAGATTTACATATAATAATATTGGAGGTTATTGGCGAAGTATATTTTACGGTATAACTGAAAACACAAAATACGGAGAAGCATCCATTATAAGTTTGGTAAAAAGAGACATAGATTTATTATATTATACTCCTGCGTACTGTTTTAAAGGAGACATATTTTATTTTACAGTATTAGGTATTAATTATTTGCCTATAAGATTAAAATCAAGAATTAATTTTTTTACAATAAACGGAAGATATGGAAGCAGTATACAAAAAAAGTTTTACATTGATAAATACGGATATAATGTATTATATGTTAAGACAGTCCCGAAGGTTGCCAAAACTTTAAAAATAGCAGTTTCAAGCTTCTTGCCTGAAAAGATAGAGAGAAAGCAGTTTTATATAGAAGTAAAAAATCCTGAAGTAGTTCCGCGCCATAAAAATAAGGATTTATCTGTAAGAAAAAAATATTATAAATTAAAATACAGATATAGTATGGACGATGATACATACTACAGCAAATTATCATCAACAGGATATTCTTTTGATTATGGTGCAGATATTCTTGTGTCAATAAGGATAAGAAGTAAAAGAGAGTTTAATAATATAAAGATTTATGATTTCATACCTGCCGGCTGTGAAATCATAAAATCAACTGATAAGTTTCATTTAATTAATATAAATCCAAATTTAAATTACGGTAAAAGATTAAAGAAAGAAAAAATAGTATTTACGGTTCCTACGATAAATAAAGGAGAATATTATATTTATTATATTTTAAAAGCAAAGTATAAAGGCAGATTTACAGTTCCGCCTTTATTTATAAAACAGGGTAACAAAATTATTTTCAGTAAAGGAAAAGTTAATGTAGTCGAGATAGAGTAATTACTCTTCTGTAAAGATACTGTCTGTAGGAATTAAACTTTCAAAATCTTCCAGTTTTCCATTATTCATAAAGCAGTCAATAATATCCTTGCCTAATTTAGTTAAATCGGAAGTAAGATAAAGTTTTAATTCCTGTTTAAAGAAATCAGAAAGAATTTTTCCGCCTTTAAGAAAAGCATCTCTTCCAACTTCATTCTGATATTCGACATTCAACAGTTCTCTTTTAATAGTTTGACCTTCAATAACAAGCTCTTTTAAAGAATATCCCAACAGAGAGCAAGATGAAGGTTCAAGTTCGTCACGAGTAAATCTTCCGCCTCTGCGAGTCAGATATTCCCGCATAAGCCATTCCGGCATAAAGCCGACTTCCCAAGCACCTATATGTTTAATTGGGACAAGGACATTTAAGACTTTATTTGATTTTATAAATTGATCTAAAAGCAGATTAGCCTGAGTAACTCGTTTTCCGCTTGCGAACGGCCAATAGGAACCGACACCTTCGGAAGCCATACCTTTTGTATCAACAATACTCGGATTGGCGTATCCTCTTGGTGATACCAGTCGCCACAACCACGCAAGTGCAGGCGGTAAAATATGGAATAGTCCTAAAATTCCGTAGTTAGGATTCTCTTTAGTTGTAGGTGGAGTTCTGACACCAAAACTTCTTATATCAATATATACAGGTTTATTAACTATATCCGGTACAATATCTCTTGGCAGAATAAAACGCGGATTAGGACACGGTTTTCCAGGTTCATCTTCAATATGCTCCCATAGCAGGGCTGTACTGCCAGGTTTAACATCAATGTTTAAAAACAGCAGTTTTCGTTTAGGATGGATTGAAGTTGATTCTATATCAGGATCAGTGCCGTAATTTTTAATATGGTCAACCCTTATAAACCATGAATCTTCAGCATCAAATACTCCCATTTTTCCGTTATTTTTTTGAAAAGAAGAGTGACAGAGAACCATGTCATCAGCAAGTGGTCGTAAATCGCATGATTTTGGGAGAACAATATACATTTTTTCGTTAGTAGTGATTTTTCTGCCGAGGAAGATACTTCCATCCGGTTCTCTATGTAAATGTTCGTTTATTTCGCTTTTTCCGCCGCCGCTGGCTCCTTCATGCATAATATTTATTTTTATATTATACGGAGTAATAACCTGAACAACAGAAGCATGTGCAGTAACCCAATTTTCCAATTCGCCAAAGTATATTAAAGAACCGTAAACTCCTTTTTTTGCGCTTGGGCCGGGATAAAGATTATAACTGAAAATTTCATAACCGTCATCAAGTCTGTTATGAACAACTCTCTGTTTTCCGTTAAAATGAGTATGTCTGAAAGGCGGGGCAACAAAGATGAAATTTTTCGGTTTAAAATCTTTTAAAGTATCTATATTTTCAATTCCCTGCAGTAGGCCGAGTGCAAAAGCAAAAAATCCTGCATTTGCCGGGGCAATTACAAGTGAAGGTATATTAATAGATTTTAATCCTGCATAAAAAGGATATATTAAAAGATTCTGTTTTGATAACCATTCGAAAGTTTCCTGGCGTAAAATATTAAAATCCTTTTTAAATACATCTTTATATCTTACTTTATCAGTAGGTTTATCATCACCGATAAGCATACTTTCCGGGTCCCTGCGCCGCATATATGGTTCAATGTAATTTACAGCAATTCCGTTTTTGGCTTTACAGACTTTTGCTTCAGTTATAAGTTTATTATTTACTTCATAAAAAACATCCTGCCAGGCTTCTGCTTCTTCAGTATGGGCAAGTGTATATAAATCATCAATTGTTTTTGCAATTTTTACATCAGGTGCATTTGTTAAAATTTTTTCTATTTCATTACTCAGTATAAAATTTTTTCTTTCTTTAAATTCATTCCAAAGCATACTCGCTCCTTTAGTTAATAAATTATGATAATAATATTTTAATAACAGAGAAAAGTCAAGAGATAAATTAAAAAAAATCTCAAAATCGGGGACGGAGGATGTTTTTGTGTATTTTCAGCCGGGAATAATTATCCGTTATGTATGTAATATAAAGAGAGTAAAGCAAAATATGCAGACTACAAGCAGAGAAATGACAAAAGTTAATAAAAACATCCTCCGTCCCCGAGAATAATACGTTGTTATAGATTTATCTTGACATTTTATATTATGTTTTTATACTATAATGCTATGGATAAAGGAATAACAACGCCTGACATACTGCCGGATGATAAAGAAGAGATAAGTTTAAGACCCACATTATTTAAAGATTTTATAGGCCAAAAAAAATTAATAGAAAATCTTGATATTTATATAAAAGCAGCCAAAAGAAGGAAAGAGCATCTTGATCACATTTTGTTATTCGGACCTCCGGGATTGGGAAAAACAACTCTGGCAAATATAATTTCTAATGAATTAAATGTAAATATAAAAGCCACTTCAGCGCCTGCTATAGAGAAAGCAGGAGATTTAGCAGCAATACTTACGAATTTATCGGAAAGAGATGTTCTGTTTATAGACGAGATACACCGATTACATCCGGCAGTTGAAGAAGTATTATATTCTGCAATGGAAGATTTTAAGCTTGATATAATGATAGGGCAGGGGCCGTCTGCACGAACAGTAAAGATAACATTAAATCCGTTTACATTGATAGGAGCCACTACCAGAGCCGGGCTTTTAACTTCTCCGCTTCGTTCCAGATTTGGAATAGTTGAAAGGTTAAATTTTTATCCTGTAGAAGATTTAAAATTAATAGTAGAAAGAACTGCACGAATATTAAAGATTGAGATAGATGAAAAAAGCAAGGTAGAGATTGCTCGGCGTAGACGCGGCACCCCGAGAATAGTAAATAGATTAGTAAGACGAGTAAGAGATTTTGCTCAGGTTAAAGGTTCCGGAATAATAGATATAAAGATAACAACATTAGCACTGGAAAAACTTGATGTTGATAAACATGGACTTGATGAAATGGATAGAAGATTATTGGAGACAATAATAATAAAATTCAACGGCGGCCCTGTAGGAATAGATACCATTGCTGTTTCTCTTGGTGAAGACACAGGAACAATAGAAGATGTATATGAGCCGTATTTAATTCAGTCCGGGTTTATACAGAGAACACCCCGAGGCCGAGTTGCTACCAAATTAGCATATCAGCATTTGAATATAAAAAATATGTCTTCAGAACAGCTTAGTTTATTATAAAATTTTCAGGAGGTAGTTAATATGAGTGAATATTCAAAAAAAATACGAAGAAGCCTTAAATCTATTCAGAAAATAGGAGTTAAGAATAAACCGAAAGTAGGATTAATACTTGGTTCCGGACTTGGAATAATCGCAGATGAATTTGAGAATCAGAAAAGTATAGCATATTCTAAAATCCCTTATTTCCCTACATCTACTGTAAAAGGTCATGCAAATACATTAATTTTAGGCTCTATTTATGATTTACCTGTAGTAGTTATGAAAGGCAGATTTCATTATTATGAAGGATATGATTTAGCAGATATAACATATCCTGTACGGGTTTTAAAAGAACTGGGAATAGATACTATTATAATAACAAACGCCGCCGGCGGAGTAAATAAAAATTTTAAAGTCGGGGATTTAATGATAATGACAGACCATATTAATTTAATGGGAGCAAATCCGCTTAGAGGCTGGGCAGATGAAAATATTTATCCGCGTTTTATTGATATGACATTCGGTTATGATGTAAAACTCCAAAAATTAGCACAGAAAGTAGGAACCAAAAACAGAATAAAATTACAAAAAGGTGTATATGCGGCAATGCCGGGACCATCATATGAAACTCCTGCTGAAATAAAAATGCTCTCCAGAATAGGCGCAGATGCAGTAGGAATGTCAACCGTCCCGGAAGCCATAGTTGCAAATCAGGTAGGCTTACGAGTAATGGGTATTTCTCTTATAACTAATATGGCTGCAGGAATTTTAAAACAAAAATTAAATCATAAAGAGGTAATAGAGGCTTCTGAAAAGGCAAGAGATAAATTTGTGAAATTGGTAAAAGGTATATTAAAGGAACTTGCAAAGGAATACAAATAAATGAAAAAAAAGTGGAATATAGCTGATTATGATGAAGATATCGTTTTTAATCTTCTAAATGAACTTAAAACAAATGAGATAATCGCGAAACTGCTTTACAGGAGAGGAATAACTACAAAAGAAGAGGCTATAAAATTTTTAAGCCCGGATTTGTCTCATGACTTATATTCTCCGTTTTTATTTCAGGATATGGAAAAAGCTGTCCTGCGAATAAGAAAGGCCATTGAAAATAAAGAGAGAATAGGTATATATGGAGACAGAGATGTTGACGGTATTACAAGTACAGCTATAGTTTTTGATACATTAAAAAGATTAAAAGCAGATGTAATTGCTCGAGTCCCTTCAGGTGATGACGGATACGGCATATCTGAAAATATAATAGATGAATTTAAAGATAAAGATATAAGTTTAATTATTACGGTAGATAACGGTATTACTGCAGTTGAGGCAGTAAAAAAAGCCGATGAGTATAATATTGATATAATTATAACGGATCACCACACTCCTGCTGATATTATTCCGGAGGTATATGCTGTTATAAATCCGAAAGCAGATGCGAATTATCCGTTTAAGGAATTATGCGGTGCCGGAGTTGCTTTTAAACTGGTAACAGCGCTGTATTATTCTTATTCAAAGTATTTCGGGAAAGAATTTGTTGTATTTGATCTGGAAACAACAGGTTTTAAAGGTGATGATGAAATTATAGAAATCGGGGCAGTAAAATTAAAAAATTTTATTGAAATTGCAAGATATCATAAATATGTAAAACCGCATAAACCTATTTCAGAAGAGATACAGAATATAACCGGAATTACAGAAGAAAAATTAGTTAATGAAAAAACTATTTCTTTTATAATACAGGATTTTTATGAGTTTATAAAAGATGCAGTTCTTGTCGGGCATAATATAAATAATTTTGATATGAATTTTATAAAAAGAGATATAAAGAAATATTTGAATATCAAAATAAATAATGAAACAATAGATACACTTCAATTAAGCAAGGAATACCTACCGAACCGCAGACATAATCTTGAAAGCGTAGCAGAATATTTACATATAAATATACCGGGTAATTATCATAGCGCAATTTACGATGCAGAGGTAACAGCAGAAATATTTAAAAAATTTTACAGGACTCCTAAAAAGATTAAAAAGATACTAAAATATTACAGTCAGTATGCTGCACTCGGAACTCTTGCGGATATAGTGCCGCTTTTAGATGAAAACAGGTTAATAGTTAAAGCAGGTATAGAACAATTACAGAAAACAGATATAACAGGTCTGGCTATTTTGTTTAGAAGCGTAGGTGTAAAATTAGGAGATATAAATTCTCATGATCTTGCATGGAAAGTAATTCCTGTTTTAAACGCTGCAGGAAGAATGGGGCTTGCTCCTGAGGCATTAAAATTGTTTATATCTTCAAATAAAAAAGAACTTGAAAGTATAGTATTAAAATTATTAGAATTAAATCATCAAAGAAAAGAGAAGCAAAAAGTTAATTTTGAAAAAATAATGGATATTTTACCTGAGAAAGTCGATATTGAAAATGATAAAATTTTTATTATAGATATAGAAAATATGGAACATGGAGTAACAGGTGTTATAGCAAATAGAATAAAGGATATATATTATAGGCCTGTTGCAATATTAATAGTAAAAGACGGGGAAGGAGTAGGAACAGCGAGAAGTATTCCGGAGTTTCCGCTGCACGACAATTTTAGTAAACTGGAAAAATTTTTTAAGCAATTCGGCGGACATAAGTATGCTGTTGGATTTTCGTTAGAAGAGAATAATATAGAAGAATTTAAAAGTGAATTAAAAAAAATAGTTGATGCTCAATTACAGCCGGAAGATTTAATTCCTAAAATAACAATAGATGCAGAATTAGAACCGGATGATGTTTCTAAAAAATTAGTGAAACTGATATCAAGATATTTTGAGCCGTTTGGTGCGACTAATTCTGAACCTGTATTTCTTGTAAAAAATATAAAAGTTGATAAAGTGAATATTATAGGCAAACCTGCAAAGCATGTACAAATATTTTTAAAAAACAAAAAAGAAACATTTAGAGCAATGTGGTGGGGCAAAGCCGAAGAAGCAGAAAAAATCCGCGCCGGGGAATATTATGATATTGTCGGAACTTTATCTATAAATGAATGGAATAATAATGAATATTTGAATTTAATAGTTGAGGACATTAGAAAATCAACTTAAAATTTAGTCCTGACCGCCACATCGTTTCAATAGTAAGTATTTAATAATTTATCATAATTCTATTATCAGTATTTTCTATTTCTTCTTTCCTTATTCCATATTTGTCTGGTATTCTCTATTCCATTGGTAACGATCTATTGGCTCATCGACAATCAATTTAAATTTTTATCTTGACTTTTAATATTAAAACAATATGTTTTAGTGATATAATAACAAATACTGCGATAGGGCTGCGCAATGATTAAAAAAAGTATTTTTTTTGTATTATGGTTCTTTTTGTTTGTTTCAGCGGGAACAGGGGAAAATAGAATTGTAGTAACTTCAAACAGCAGTAATAAAATTTATATAGGTGCTGCAAAAAAAATAAATGTTGCAATTGTAAATTTTACTAATTCAATAACAGTAACAAATACAAACATATCTTCATATATTAAAGCAAAATTAGTGAAACCGGACGGCTCCTGGATAATTTCCACTATTGATATATTAAACGGAACCGGCAATATTGAATATTCTTTCTATCCTACAGGAGTATTTTCAATTATATTTTATGATGATAGAGATGTGTCTCCTGAAAATAGATTTAAATCTACAAATATGCAGGTAGAAGTTGTAACACCGGATTCTAAATATGCTGGAAAAATTTTTATAAATGAGATTATGTATGATACATCAATACAGAATGAACAAAGATGGATAGAAATATATACTTTGACAAATATTAATTTAACGAATTTCTATTTTTTAAGAGGAACGTCTTCTAAAAGATATGGTTATAGATTAAGTGATTCATCTGCTTTAATTAATAAAAATATATATACGGTTATAACTCCGTCTAAAGATTATTTCGAAAGATATTATCCGTTTGTCACAGAAGGTACCGGTGAATATAAATCCGGAAGTGTAATTGAAGGAAAATCCGGAACACCTGGATTTAGTCTTAATTATAAATTCGGAGATATTACCACAGGAACTTCATCTTCTTTTTTAACTACAACAGGCGGTTATGTAATGTTAGTTGCTTCAGACGGTAAATTGGTTGATTTTGCTGTATATGATCATTCTTACGGCGGCAGTGATGATATTTCACAGGAAAAGATAGATGTTTATTCTTCTTCTGCGGATGAAAATAATTGGGGAAGTAGTGTGGATTATCATGGATGTACTCCCGGGAAAATTAATTCTTTATCTTCAGGAATAAGTACTTCTGCAGATTATTCTGAAAACAGTATATTCATAAGTAAGAATCCTTTTAATCCTGCTGAAGGTGCTGTAAAGATTTTTTGTAAGATTGATAAAAATGCAGATGTTGAAATCGATTTATATGATATTAACGGAAGATTTTTATTTACTTTAAAAAGAGAGAATAATGTTGTTAAAGATACAGAATTGTCGTATATATTTACAGGAAGAAAGCCGGACGGAAGCTCATTATTACCGGGAATGTATATTGTTTATTTAAAAATAACAGATAAAGACACAGGTGAAATATATAAACACGGAAAAATTCTGGTAATTGGAACGGAGCTTAAGTAATGAGATTAAAATTATTATTTTTTGTGTGTATTATTATTCCGGAACTGTTGTTCTCAGCAGTAAAATTGAAAATAACAAAAGTGTCGTCTGATACTATTTTGTATAGAGATATGGTATATAATTTTAAGATTGAAGCTTTAAATAGTGATAATACTGTGGATACAAACTGCTATAAAAATATAAAAATTT